>JAFPJV010000062.1 GCA_017425065.1 Paludibacteraceae bacterium | reverse complement strand
TACACCTTTCCAAAAGTTTACAATCCATTTCTTGAGTTTCATAACGATATTTTTAATTATTCCCGTAATTATCTTAATATTGATTTAAAATCATCTGTATATAAAACACCTCATCTTCTGTCATGCAAGCGAATTTTGCTCGTTCAATAACATCCTCTGCGTCATTCAGTTGTTCTTGTATCTCTTCATTTTCATCCTCTAAATCTGACACCTGTTGCTCAAGTTCCGATATTCGTTCTTCCAGTTCTGATACTTGTTGCTCCAAATCTTCACGTTCGTATTCATAATCTTGGATTTCCGACTTAAATCTATTGACTTCCGACGAGCCACACCCAGTTAAAAGACACCCAGCCGATAGAATAAATAATAATCGCTTCATGAAAGATGTTGATTTATTGTTACAACTTGCACAAATTATTCATCTTTGTCTGTATCTTTAGAAGGAAGTTCTTGTGCATCGCCTTCTTCGATGGGACGGATATAATCGGATGCCTTCTCGGAAGAGATGACGCTGCGACCTAACTGACGCTCCAAGTCGTCGCGGGTGTTCTTGGCGATTTGACCGCCAGCCTTTGCCGCCTCCTTGCTGGCGTTCATGCCTTTCGGATTACGCTGACGCGACAATTCCGTAGTTGCCACCTCCGCCAAGGTGTTCAATGCCAACTCGACATTCGTCATGTTGTCACGCAAGTTTTCTTTTGTTAAGCCCTTATGCTTCTTGTATTCGCCGGTTGTCATACCGCTCCAGGCCTTTGTAAGCACATTCGTCAAGATGGCGAAGTCCTTATGTTCCGTGATGCCCGCACGCTGCCATTCGTCAGTCAACTCCTTGCGCATCTCGATGGAACGCATGCGCTCGTTGATCCACTTGTCCGAATAGCCCTGACGACGATAATCCTCAACCGCCATTTGGAAAGTCAGTTCCGGATCTATCATCTGGTCGATGCGTTGTTCTCCTAACTGCGCCAGCCATTGCTTGACCGGCTCGGCTTTCTTAGACGGAATAGATTGAATGATACGGAAAATGCCTTGTAAATCAGCGGCCTGTACCTTTCTCTGCTTCCCGTCAAAAGCTTTCATTTCAACAGGGGTACAAATTGTACCCCACTTGAGATGCAATTCAGGATCACGTGTGCGCAATCGCTTTATATATTGCTTTGCATCTACGCTATCCGTTAACACTTGTACTATATCCACAATGGAGAAATAGTACTTTTCCTGCGTTTCGTCCCAGACGATGCGGACTTTCTTTCCTTCGAAAAGTTGTATGGCGAAATTGTCTTCCATAGTAAATTCGTTTGTGACTGCAAAATTACAAATAAATGCTGAATCGTGCAAGCATTTTTGCTAAGAAATTGCTTATTCTATTAAGCAGATGGTGTTTTTATGGTATTTTTCCATTTTTTTGCATATATCAAAAAAAAGCAGTACCTTTGCACCCGAAATCTGCAAGGACACTTTATGCGCAGCAATGAAATATCATATTTTCTATCATTCTGCATTGAGCAATACAAGCAGAAACACCACTTGACCGGCGCACAAGCGATAGATCAAATCACCGATGACCAGCGACCAGTAACCAATAAGATTATAAAGGATGGCCAAATCTTCCTCCTCCGCGGCGACAAAACCTATACGGCTACCGGTCAAGAGGTGAAGTAGATTTGATAGATTCTTTATTTCTTCAGATGCAGTTCGACGCGGCGGTTGAGTTGGCGGCCTTCGGGAGTGGCGTTGTCGGCAACGGGACGTGAAGCACCGAAGCCTTGTGCCGTCAGGCGCTCCGGATTGCAACCGAGACGTATCAACGCCAGACGTACCGACTCGGCACGTGCCTGGGAAAGCGCCTGGTTATGCTCGTCGCTACCGGTGTTGTCGGTATGTCCCTCGACAATGACGCTGATACCATATTGCTGGATAGCAGCCGCTATACGCCGCAATTCGGGTTCGCTGGTAGGCAGGATATGCGAGCGATCGACGTCAAAGAAGACATTGTTCAGCCGCAACCACTTGTCGCAGCCATGCAACTGCTGATACAGAACGAGCGTGATATCTTTCTCCATGCGGAGCGACGTGTCCTGCCGGGTCAAATCCAGATGGTCGCTCTGCGGGAAACAGTAACGGCTCTCGGCATAGTATCCGTAGTGCTTGCCGAGCGGCAGACTGACGAAGAAACGTCCGTCCTCCGGATCGGTGGCAATCTGGCCGACACGTTCGCCGGTTTCCAAGTCCTCCCAATAAATCATGCCGTCTAAAGGATGACCGTCTTCGTCGCGTAGATGACCGGAAATCATGGCGATAGGTCCCGGACGTTTGTCCTGCGGCAGCGCAATCTGATAGAGCTGGTGCTTGCCTTGCCCCTTGACAGCATAGAGCGCATAGAGTCCGTCGTTGCTGATTTTATACCAGCATTCCTGCAGCGGTGTGTTGATAGCCGGTCCCATATTCTCAGGCTCCGACCATTCGGTCCAGCTGTGTTCGTTGAGTCGGGTAGTGCGCCATACATCCAAGCCGCCGAGTGTACCCGTGCGGTCGGAACAGAAATAGAGTGTCCGTCCGTCGGGATGCAGATAGGGCGAACGTTCGATGGCTTCGGTATTGATGGTAGGACCGAGACTGACAGGCTTCTGCCAACGTCCGCTGCTGTCGCGTTGGGCGACATAGAGGTTGATACTCGGTCGGGCACCGTTGTCGCCTCGTTCGAAAGCGGCAAAGAGCATGGCTTGTCCGTCGCGCGTCAGCATCGCATCGGCCTGCCAGCCGCCGATAGTGAGCGTACGGCTGATCGGTTTCGGTTCCGACCATCCGTGACCGGTCTTCTCCGATACCATGATCCGCCCCTCGCGGAACAGAAGCATCGTGCGGCCATAGACACTCATCGGCGCCTCGTTGGTATAAGGCGTGTTTAGTCCGCGCACGGGAAGCGCCTGCGACCACTCGCCCTGGCTGTTGCGCGTGGACGAGAAGATGTCCTCCAGCCCCAAGTTGTCCGCACGGTTGAGACCGGTGAAATAGAGCGTCTGCTGGTCGGCCGACAAAGCCGGTCCGTAGGTCTCGCCACGCATGGCATTGATAGCCGGAGGGAGCGGAGTAGGGACCGAATCGAAGGACTGCGCACCCAGCGACAAAGTCACCAGACACAACGTTCCAAACAACAATATGTACCTTTCAGTCTTCACCTTTCAATTTTCAGTTTTCAGTTTTCAATTTTCAATTAGCTTCCTATATCGTATCCGATGCGGTTCAACGGCATCTTCGCCGAGACGCATCTTCTTGTTGGCTTCATAATCGGAATAGCTGCCCTCAAACCAGAAGACCTTGCTGTCGCCCTCGTAGGCAAGGATATGCGTGCAGATACGGTCGAGGAACCAGCGGTCGTGACTGATAACAACGGCACAACCTGCGAAGTTCTCCAAGCCCTCTTCCAGTGCACGGAGCGTATTGACGTCGATATCGTTGGTCGGCTCGTCCAGCAACAGCACATTGGCTTCCGACTTGAGCGTCAGCGCCAGATGCAGACGGTTGCGTTCTCCGCCGGACAGCACGCCGCATTTCTTCTCCTGGTCGGCACCGGTGAAATTGAAGCGGCTCAGATAGGCGCGTGCATTGACTTCCTTGCCGCCCACGCGGATAAACTCCGTGCCGTTGGCGATGGTCTCATAGATCGTTTTCTCAGGGTCGATATTCGAGTGCACCTGATCCACATAGCCCACCTTGACCGTCTCGCCCACTTCAAACTTGCCCTTATCGGCTTTCTCCATGCCCATGATCATGCGGAAGAGCGTCGTCTTGCCGGCTCCGTTCGGACCGATGACACCGACGATGCCGTTGGGCGGCAACATGAAGTTGAGATCCTCGAAGAGCACACGGTCGCCATAGGCTTTGGCAACGCCTTCTGCATTGATGACCTTGTTGCCAAGACGCGGTCCGTTGGGAATAAAGATCTCCAGTTTCTCCTCGCGCACTTTCTGTTCCTCGTTGAGCATCCGGTCATATGCTCCCAGACGGGCTTTGGATTTGGCTTGACGGGCTTTCGGGGCCATGCGAACCCATTCCAACTCGCGCTCCAAGGTCTTGCGGCGCTTCGAGGCTTGCTTCTCCTCCATGGCCATGCGGGCGGTCTTCTGCTCAAGCCAGCCGGAGTAGTTGCCTTTCCATGGGATACCTTCGCCGCGGTCGAGTTCGAGAATCCATCCGGCCACATGATCCAGAAAATAGCGGTCGTGGGTGATACAGATGACCGTTCCGGCATATTGCTGCAAGTGCTGCTCCAGCCAGTCAATCGACTCGGCATCCAAGTGGTTGGTAGGCTCGTCGAGCAACAGCACGTCGGGTTGCTGCAGCAGCAGACGGCACAACGCGACACGTCGGCGCTCACCGCCGGACAGCGTAGCCACCTTGGCATCGTCGTCCGGACAACGCAGGGCATCCATGGCACGGTCGAGTTTCTGGTCGATGTTCCAGGCATCACACGCATCCAGTTTGTCCTGCAGTTCGGCCTGACGTGCCAGCAGTTTGTCGAAATCGGCATCCGGCTCGGCAAAAGCCATATTGATCTCGTCGTACTCGCGCAGCATGTCCATAATGGGTTGCACACCCTCTTGCACGCATTCGCGAACGGTCTTCTCCGGATCCAGTTTCGGGTCCTGCTCCAGATAGCCCACCGAGTAACCGGGCGCGAAAACGACTTCGCCCTGATACTCTTTCTCCACGCCGGCTATGATCTTCATCAGCGTGGATTTGCCGCTACCGTTCAGACCGATGATGCCTATCTTGGCACCATAGAAGAAACTGAGGTAGATATTGTTCAACACTCGTTTCTGCGGAGCAAAGGTCTTGCTCACGCCTACCATCGAAAAAATAATTTTCTTGTCGTCAGCCATAAATCACAATTTTCAAATCTTCAAATCTTTTTGAGGCTCAGGCTTATCCTGCCTCGTGCGCGGTCAATATCTAACACGCGCACGCGCACATGCTGATGCAGTTTGACCACTTCTTGAGGGTCCTTGATACGCCGGTCGGCCATCTCCGAGATATGTATCAGTCCGTCCTTGTGTACGCCGAGGTCCACGAATGCGCCGAAAGCCGAGATGTTGGTCACGATGCCCGGTAGCACCATGCCTTGTTGCAAATCATCGATGCTATGTACGGCTTCGTCGAAATGGAACTCCTCCAGTTGCGCCCGCGGGTCGCGTGACGGTTTCTCCAACTCATGCAGGATGTCGTTCAGGGTAGGGAGTCCCACTTCGTCGCTCAAGTACTTGTTCCGGTCAATCCGGGCTCGAAGCGTCTCGTCGTGCATCAGGTCTTCTACCTTGCACTGCAAATCGCGTGCCATTTGTTCGATCAAGGCATATCGCTCAGGATGAACCGCCGAGTTGTCAAGCGGGTTGTCGCCGTCGCTCACGCGCAGGAAACCGGCAGCCTGTTCAAAGGTCTTCGCACCCATCTTTGGCACTTTCATCAGAGCTTTGCGGTTGCGGAAAGCACCGTTGGTAGCGCGGTATTGCACGATATTCTGCGCCAGCACAGGTCCCAGACCGGATATATATGTCAGCAAATACGGGCTGGCAGTATTCACATCCACGCCTACCGCATTCACTACGCTCTCAACGGTCTGTTGCAGACTCTCGCGGAGACGCGTCTGATCCACGTCGTGCTGATATTGTCCCACGCCGATGGATTTGGGGTCGATCTTGACCAGTTCTGCCAACGGATCCATCAGCCGTCGCCCGATGCTGACAGCACCGCGCACCGTCACATCCTCGTCGGGAAACTCCTCGCGCGCCAACTTGCTGGCACTATAGACGGAAGCTCCGTTCTCGCTCACCACAAACACCTGCGGCTTATTGTCCATTGTCCGTTGTCCATTGTCCATTTGCAGCGCAAGCTGCACCATCTCCTCCGTCTCGCGGCTTGCTGTCCCGTTGCCGATGGCGATGGCTTCGATGCGGTATTTCGTTAAAAGCTCTTGCAGCGTGTGTATCGACTGCTGGTTGTGCAGATAGATGACATCGTGATGCACCAGGTCGCCTTGCGGCGTGAGAACCACCACTTTACAGCCCGTTCGGAATCCGGGATCGATGGCCAGCACACGCTTCTGACCGAGCGGTGCTTCAAGTAGCAGTTGACGCAGGTTGTCGGCAAAGACACGTATGGCTTCCGTGTCGGCTTTCTCTTTGCTAAGCGCCGCATACTCGGTCTCGATGGCCGGTTTGAGAAGGCGTTTGTAGCCGTCTTCCATCGCCAGTTCCACCTGATAAGAGGCGTCGTTCTGTGCCCGCAAGTAGATATAAGCCAACTTGTCGAGTGCTTTCTCCGTATCGGGCGATATATCCACGCGGATGAATCCTTCCGACTCGGCACGACGGATAGCCAGCAAGCGGTGTGACGAGATACGCTTCAGCGGCTCGCGCACCTGGAAATAGTCTTTGTAGTTCTGCGCTTCGGGAGTCTCGGCTTTGTCTTTGACGGGCTTGGTGGTCAGGATAGCCGAATAGGAGAACTCACGGCGAATGGCATTGCGGCATCGTTCGTCTTCGGCAATCCGTTGGGCGATGATGTCGCGTGCGCCCTGCAAGTCCTCTGCCGAAGCAGTCAGTTTGCCCGGACGTTGTTTGAGCAGTTCTTCCGCCAAGGGCAGCAGTCCTTTCTCAATCGCTATGTCGGCACGTGTCTTGCGATGCGGCTTGTAGGGCAGATAGATATCTTCCAGTTCGGTGCTGTTCCAGCATTCCTCGATACGTTTCCGTAGTTCGTCGGTCAGTTTGCCCTGCTCGTCAATGGTCTTGAGTATAGTCTCTTTGCGGTCGCTCAGTTCACGCAGCCGCTTGTACTCGCCGTCGATGGCGGCTATCTGCACTTCGTCCAAACTGCCCGTCTTCTCTTTGCGGTAGCGCGCAATAAAAGGAATGGTGGCTTTCTCGTCCAACAGACTGATAGTAGCCGCCACTTGCCGTTCGCCCAAAGAAAGAATGGGCGCAATTATTTTTGAAAAGTCCTGATTCACAAAAAGATATTCTTTAAAAGATATTCTTTATTCTTTAATCTTTCTTTCGTATTCCGCAAACGTATAGGCGTACGGATTCTTGTCGTCCGCCGCATGTCTCTCAGCGCTTGTCCGACGCCAAACGGCGGAGTCTATCTCAGGAAAGAACGTATCTGCATCGTCCCAACTGTGATGGATATGCGTGATATACAGTTTGTCCGCCAATGGCATCATCTGCCGATAGACCATGCCGCCTCCGATGACGAAGGCTTCCTCCTCCGGCGCTACAGCCGCCATCATCTCCTGCAACGAATACACCGTCTCTGCACCCTCAAACGTCTTGCCGGCCACGTCTGTCAGCACGATGTTACGGCGGTTGGGTAGGGGATGTCTGGGTAGCGACAGGAATGTCCGCTCACCCATCATCACGGTGTGTCCGCCGGTGATCTGCTTGAAGTGTTTCAGGTCTTCCGGCATATGGCAAAGCAGGTCGCCCTTGCGACCGATAGCGTAATTCTCAGCTATTGCAACTATTATCGAAATCATAAAATGGCTAAACGATCAAATAAATGGTACATGGTAAATGACCAAATGGTACATGTTCAGACGGCCACCTGTCCGGCGATGTGAGGATGCGGGTCATATCCCTCTAATTGGAAGTCCTCATACTGAAAACCGAAGATATCCTTCACTTCCGGATTGAGTATCATACGCGGCAGCGGCCGTGGCTCACGCGTCAGTTGCAGTTCCACTTGCTCGAAATGGTTGGTATAGATATGCGCATCGCCCAAAGTATGGATAAAGTCACCGGCCTTGAGTCCCGTCACTTGCGCCATCATCTGCAGCAACAAAGCATAACTGGCGATATTGAACGGCACGCCAAGGAAGATATCTGCGCTGCGTTGATACAGTTGCAGCGAGAGCCGTCCGTCAGCCACGTAGAACTGGAAGAGCGAGTGGCAGGGCGGCAATGCCATCTTGTTCACCTCGGCTACGTTCCACGCACTTACAATCATGCGTCGGCTGTCCGGGTTGTGCTTGATCTGATCCACCACTTGCGCTATCTGGTCGATCGTTCCGCCCTGATAGTCAGGCCATGAACGCCACTGATGGCCATACACCGGGCCCAGCTCGCCGTTGTCATCGGCCCATTCGTTCCAAATTCGCACACCGTGCTCTTGCAGGTAACGCACGTTCGTATCGCCCTGCAAGAACCACAACAGCTCGTATATGATGGATTTCAGGTGCAGTTTCTTGGTGGTCAGCAACGGAAAGCCGTCCTCCAGGTTGAACCGCATCTGATGGCCGAACACCGACTTGGTGCCGGTGCCGGTGCGGTCTTGCTTCAGGGTGCCTTCTGTCATCACCCGCTTACATAAATCTAAATATTGTATCATATTGCTTTCGACTTTCGACTTTTGACTTTCGACTAGTACATCCCGTACGTCGTCTTCAGCACTTTGAATTCCGTACGACGGTTTATCTGGTTGCATATCTCGCGTTGGTTCTCCGGCAGACTAAGGATGAATGCCTCGTCCAGCGCTTGTCCTTTCGGTATGAACGTATATTTCTCACTCAGTCGTTTGTCGGCCACGTAGGGTTGTCCTTCGCCGTAGCCTTTCGGTGTCAGTCGGTCGCGTGCGATGCCGTGCTGCACCAGATAGTCGCACACCGACTGCGCACGTTTCTCCGAGAGATTCCTGTTGAAGGCTTCGTCACCTTGCATATCGGTATGTGCCGACAGTTCGATGGTGATATTCGGGTTGTCGTTCAGCATCTTGACCAGTGTCTGCAATCCCTGTTCCGATTCGGGCGTCAGGTCCCATTTGCCAAACTCGTAGAAGATATTCTCCACGCCCACCGGCCGACTGATGCTTGCCAACTGGAAATGCTGTTCAAAGGTCTTGCTCTCGCGAAGTCCTTCGGTGGAAAGCGTCTGACGTTGGTTCAGATAGCCGCGTGCCGTAGCCAGCATGGCGTACTTCACGTCGCGTTTCAGTTGCACTTTGAATGTGCCGTCGCGACGCACTTGCACCTTGGTGTTCGTTCCGTCGTTACCAACGATACGGAGTGCCGCGTCTGACAGCTGTTCACCTAAGTTGTCCGTGATGCTTCCTTCCAGCATATACACCAGTTCCGGCAACTCGAAGCGGTAGATATGGTCGATACCTTTCCTGTCGCCGCGGTTGCTGCTGAAATAGCCGTTCTGCGTCTTGCCCTCGAACGTCATGCCGAAGTCATCACTCTGCGAATTGATCGGCTCGGCCATGTTGATAATAATCCATTTCACCGAGTCTTTTACCGTCGTATCCTGTATCGCATGGAAGATATCCAGTCCGCCGTATCCGGGATGACCGTTCGACGAGAAATAGAGACTTCCGTCAGGATGAGCCGTAGGAAACATCTCGTCGGCAGAGGTGTTGATTTGCGGTCCCATATTCTCCGGAATACCTACTTCTGTACCGTCAATCTCCACAAACCATATATCCTTGCCGCCTTGTCCGCCCGGCGCATCACTCACGAAGTACAGCGTGTCGCCGGTAGGGCAGAGCGACGGGTGTGCCACGGAGATCGTGCTGTCCTGAAACAGCTTCACTTCCTGCGGGTCGCCCCATTCGCCGCTCGCACGCATGGAACACATTATCTTGGTGCCTTGGTCCTGGCCTATCATGGCTTTCGAATAGGTGAAATACATCGACTTGCCATCTGCCGTGAAGCAACAGATACCCATCTCGGCGGTGCCGCCTGCCTTGGCGTTCTGTTGGGTCGAGTCGTTCGACTGTTCTTCGCCTTCTTGCTCTTTCTCAGGCGAATAGAGCCCGTCAGGCTGCTTTATCTCTTCCCATTGTCCGGCAGCATTCTTGCGCGACTGGAAGAGTTGGAAGAACTGTTGGCCGGTGATGTTGCTCGCACGTTTCTGACGTTTCTTGTTTTTGGTCGTCTGACGGTTGCTCGTGAAGACCAGCACACTGGCATCCTCGCCCAGAAAACACGGCGCAAAGTTGCTGCTGTTGCGGTAGTTGAAATCCTTGCTCAGCGTCACTTTGTATCGCCCGGGCTGCTTTTTCATCTCCGGCATCTTCGCGCATGCCGCATAACCGGCACGCGCTACGTAGTTGTCCGGATAACTCTGCAAGTACTGTTCATACAGTTTCTGTGCATCCTTGTATTTACCTTGATAATGAAGCACTTGCGCACCGTACAGATAAGCTATCGAGTCCTGGTATTTCAGTTTGATAGCATTCTGATAAGCCGTAGTGGCACGTGTGTTGTTCAGGATGCGGTAGCACTCGCCTTGCCGGAAAGCCACGTGCGCTTTCAGTTCACGGTCTTTCTTGTTGTGCAGCCGCGAATAGCATTGCTTGTAGATATCCACTGCCGTGTAATACTCGCCGATAGCGAATTTCTTGTCCGCCCGCGCCACACGCTTCTGCACGCTGCAACTGCTCAGCGTCAGAACGCAAAGAATAAAGAAGAATAAGTAATGAATATTTTTTGTGACGAATTGCATGTTTGGCTTCGAAATAATCTCTAATCTTTATTCTTTAATCTTTCAGTTCATGTATGATCAATCCGCTTCGCAGTTTCGGCTCGAACCACGTCGTCTTCGGCGGCATGATATTGCCAGAGTCGGCGATGTCGATGATTTGTTGCATCGTGACGGGGTAGAGTGCCAGCGCCACGCGCATCTCGCCCGAATCCACACGGCGTTTCAGTTCGCCGAGTCCGCGTATTCCGCCTACGAAATCGATTCGTTTGTCGCTACGCAGATCCTTGATACCCAATATCTTGTCCAGTATCAAGTTGCTCGAAATCGTCACATCCAGCACGCCTATCGGATCCGTGTCGTCGTAGCGACCTTCTTTCGCCGTGAGCGAGTACCATTCGCCGTCCAGATAGAGCGAGAAGTTATGCAAACGATCCGGTTTGTAGATGTCTGCGCCCTTCTTTTCAACTATAAAATCCTCCTCTATTTTCTCCAAAAACTCATCTGAACTCAGTCCGTTCAGATCTTTCACCAGTCGGTTGTAGTCGATGATATTCAGTTGGTTGTCCGGGAAGCATACGGCCAGGAAATAGTTGTATTCTTCTTTGCCGGTATGGTTCGGATTCTGCATCTTCTTCTCGTTGCCCACAAGTGCCGCTGCAGCCGAACGGTGATGTCCGTCGGCGATGTACATAGCAGGTATCTCGCTGAAAATCTCCGTGATACGCTGTATCGTCTCGTCGTCGTCAATCACCCAGAACGTATGTCCGAATCCATCCAAATCCGACACGAAGTCATACTCCGGCGTCCCTGCAGTCACCTTCGCAACGATTTCGTCCAAGTCATCCCGATGGTGATACGCAAAGAAGACCGGCTCTATATTGGCGTTGTTCACCCGCACATGTTTCATGCGGTCTTCTTCTTTGTCACGACGCGTCAGTTCATGTTTCTTGATGCGTCCTTCCATGTAGTCTTCCACCCACGCGGCGACAACCAGTCCGTACTGCGTCCTGCCGTTCATCGTCTGGGCATAGACGTAATATTGTTCTTTCGGGTCCTGCTTCAACCAGCCTTTCTCGCGGAACATACGGAAATGCTCCACGGCCGACGGATACACTTTCTCATCGTGTTCGTCGGTGCCTTCGGGGAAATTGATTTCGGGTTTGATGATATGGTAGAGCGACATCTCGTTGCCCGCCGCCTCTTTGCGTGCCTCTTCCGAATTAAGCACATCGTAAGGACGGCTACTCACCTGCTTCGCCAACTCACGCGGCGGACGAATACCCTTAAATGGTTTGATTCTCATAAATAATCGTTTGTTCCACTTATCCGGCTCCGGAGCCACTCCGGCTATGCTTCCACCGCTACTATTTCCGGCTCGTCGTCAATAAACGTAATGATGTTGTTATCCTGTCCGTTGCCTATCGAACTCTCGTTCACGGCGAGCACGGGTGCTTCGGCTTTCGGCTGAACGGGTTGCGGTTCCTCTTTTTTGGGTTCGGGTTTGGGTTCCGGTTGCTTCGGCTCCTCAACTTTTATCTCCGGCTTTTTCGGCTCTTCTTTCTTCAGGCTGAAAAACGGCTTCCGGGGCTCTTCTTTCTTGGGTTCGGGTTTGGGTTCCGGCTTCTTCGGTTCCTCTTTCTTCGCTTCGGGTTTCTTGTCTTCCTTCGGAGGGAGTGGGGCTTCCTGCTTCATCGAGCACGAACCGTTGAACTGTGCTTTCGGCTCCACGATGAGCACTTTTGTCTGCACGTCGCCATTGATGCTGCCTGTCGCACGGAGTGCCAGGGTGTTCTCCACTTTCAGCGAACCTTCCACGCAACCCAGTATGTCTGCGTTCTGGCAGGTCATGTCGCCTTGGATAGCGCCTTTTTCGCCAATAACGATTTTACCTTTGCATTGGATGTCACCTTCGATGATTCCGTCCACGCGGAAGTCAGAGTCCGCAATTACTTTTCCGATGATTTTGCTGCCGGCGGTCAATGAGTTGTACAACGCGCCGATGGGATGTGTTGATGCCATAGATTTAGCTTTTCTTTTTGGGTTAAACAAATTTGGGCGCAAATTTACTACAAAATAATCAAATATGCAAGATTTTGGGACAAAAAATGAAATATGCTCGCATATTTTTAGTTTTTTGGCACAAAAGATTGTAGTTTGCACGTTAGTGCGCAATAATCGTTCGAGCCTTTTTAGGCGAGATAAGAACTAAATTCGGGGGAACCCTGCTTTTACATACTAAAAGTAGGGAGGACCGAATGTACATTATTTGCATTTTATGTCATTTTTTATTCGTAATAGACCACTACGCGGCTCTGGATAGCATGCTCGGGTTCCAAGTTCTCGGTGAGAATTTTTATCAAGCCCGATGTGGCCTTCTCGTATTTGGCGGCATCGGATTCTTTGTCACATAGAATGACACTCAATTCCAGCAGATCCGGGCGAATCTTGACATCATCTTCTTCGTCTTCCTCAAACGAGATATCACAATGGTAAGTCGTCACGTCTCGTTTCGTCCAATTGCCGAATTTATCAAACTCCGTGTAGTGATATACGCAATAATATACCATAATCGGCTGACCGATATAATTGGTCTCAACGATCATATAACCAACGGGATTCGCCGTAGAATCGCTATAGATATAATGGCAATACTCCGAATAACCTTCGCCGAACCCCATATATATCGATTCTCCCGAAGTCACTTGCATGTACGGACGTAGCGATTCACCTGCATACCGGTATGTTTCCTCATACGACTGCGTACTGGGTTCGCCGTCCTCATCTACCTCATTTTCTTCAATAAGCAAGGTGCTCAAACGCCCCATTTTATCGCGAGTTATCTGCGCCGGTTCGTCGAATACAGACAGCCCTTCTTCTGTCAATTTCTCGCGATAACCGACATCTTGTCCGTTGGAATCGAGAATGTAAACGCCCTTCACTTTGCCGCCTGCAATATCCAGACGAGCCTGATCCGGCGTAACGGCCTTTACCGCCCCCCCCCGTGCCTACCATCAACATGGCAAGACACCCACACAATAATCCGTTGTTTTTCATATTTATCGCTGATTAAGATTCTTATTGTATTTATAGTTTACATACTCCCAATCCGTTTTTGTAAAATCCTTTGTATTAGAATTATACCTCGGATCCGGCATGTACCACCAGCACGATTCAAAAAACTTCTGCAACCCCTTGGTCTTGAATACACGCCCACGACTTGCATAGGGTAGGTTACGTATGATTAATTGCACGAATTCATCGGAGTATCCCCCTTTCGAAATACAATGTAGAAAGGCACTACCATGTTCGCCGCGGTCGTACGAGTGGGCTAAACGATCATTTCCTCCGTAACCTCCAAAACAGTAAGTCATCGATTGAATCTCTAATTCATGCCGTGCCGACGGCTTGAAGTTCTTGATATGAAAAGAAACTGCTCCTTTTCGCAACGATATCTCCCATACGTTTCGCTTCATGTCTCCGTCAAACTGGGTAGCTGCACGCACCTTACCGGCTCCATGAACTACTTCCGGACGGACATTATTTACACACTGACGAGGAATATTAAAATGCTTTGCCGTCTTGTTCGCACTCACTATCAGCGTGAAGTCATCTATCTGTTTATTCGCCCAACGCGCTGCAGGAGATAGCTTATAATCCAGGCTATATAGCCAATTGACCGACTCGGTCATACGATAAGAGTAGGTATGATGAATTTTGTTTATGCCCGGCTCGAATGTCGCATTAAAATAATAGACAAACGAGAAATCTTCTATCCTGTTTTGGCCTTCATTATTTGTTCCTATCTGCGATGTTCGCTGCATACCGCCCATGTCCAACGACATACCTGATACATTCATCGGCTTGAATTTACCATTTCTGCTGATGGCATTGTTATATCTCAGCCTCTTACCATTCATCTCTACCGTAAAGTTCTGGATATAAGGGTGCTTCATGTTATTTAGCATCCTAAATCCGTCTGGATATGGAGGCGCAGCTTCAAAGCCCATCAGTATCGTCTTCGCTTCATTTTCCGGATTGGTAAACTCGTATTGTACATCCACAAACGCTGTTCCATCATCTCGCAAATCTATCTTCAGCACTTCCTTCGTCACACGGATAGTCGTTTGACGTAACGGAACGAGCTGATTGCCGGACGTATAATACTCCGAGTCATTCGCCCATGCCATGCCTACTAACAGCAGCGCACAAGCCAATAGAACTTTTTTCATAGACAAAATTGTGAGTTATTTAAAATATTCCGGGCGATACTCAAAATGCATTGTATCATAGTGATACCAGCGACCACCCCAGACAAAACCATGTTTCTCAAACACTTTTACTATATCCATCGGGATAGAATTGTGGAAACCAATTTTTGTCAATTCATCTGCTTTCCCGTTATCCCATTTCCAATAGGTAGAAAGATTTTTTTTGTTCGCCTTGTCGTATCCAATATCAATCGCTATACCAAAGCTGTGAGCAGACAAACGATTTGCACCTCGCACTTTACGAAATACAAACGTACCGCCGGAACCTAAATACTTTTTTAGACTTGAATAATTCGGCAATTTTTGCAAATCTTCCGATACTGCCTGTAATGCTTTAGAAGCCCCATTCACTTTTGTAAACTGCACCTTCTGACCGCAGAAATTGACCGTCACAAGATTGGTTCGAACAGCCTCTTGAGTACCTCCATATACTTCACGTAAAAATTCATCACAGCGAATTCGTCCGGCATCTTCCAAATAGTCCGGCTTATCTTTCTTAGTATTATATGGAATACGAAGCATATCCTCTGGATCTGCTTGAGCAAGTACTGTCAAAAAATCTTTCTCTTTCTTATCGTCAAACAGGATTTTCTTTCCCGATAACATAACGAGATAACCGTCCTTATATTCTTTGATACAGTTTGGATAAGCATTCATTAAAATCTGTGCTTTAGCCGGCACTTGAGCTACCGTCGATAAATAATATACCGCGGCAACAATAAGAATTATAATTCTCTTCATTTAGCGTCCCTTTGTGTATTGACGTAAGAACAAAACATTCTTTTGTTCCACTTTGTTGAGCATGTTATCTACATTTTTGTACCTTGGACGATACCATCTGAATTGTGAGAAATAACGTCTGTAATAGTCCGTTTTGAAGATATAGCCATGCTTTGCATAAATGTAGTTACGCAGCAAGTCAATCTGCTCGTTTGTCAACATGTATATATCCTCGCCGGACACATATTCATAACTGATCCAATCGTAATCTTCTACCGAAAAATGACGTCCTTGTTCAGAACTCGTTTCAGTTGTTACAGACGTTTCTGTTGGCGCTGCATTTAGGAATAATGGCACCAAAGCCAATAGGCCGATAATAATTTGTTTCATAAATGTTAAAATTTAAAAGGTTATTATTAAGATTTATCTTCTATAGTTCACACATTCCCAATCCGTCTGTGTGAAGTCGCTGGTGTTGTCTTTGTAATTTGGATCCGGTATATACCAGAAACAAGATTCGAAGAATTTTTTTAATTCCTGATTTTTAAATACATGCCCACGACTTGCATAGGGTAGGTTGTGAATCACGCGTATCAGGAAATCAGGACTATATTCATCATCATAAAAACACTCGGGTGTATATCTACTACGATCGTATGTTGCTTTTAAACCTCCGCAAAAAGAACCGGAATGAATCTGCAACTCTTCCTTTGGGAGGAAATTAGTTGCATGGAAGCGAATTGCCCCGTTTCTAACGGTCATTTCCCACTCTAAACCGTTGTCCGAATATTGG
>JAFPJV010000061.1 GCA_017425065.1 Paludibacteraceae bacterium | reverse complement strand
AGTTTGATTTTCGAACCTTACCATTACCGCTTGCCACTTCTGGTCTCATCCCAGGCAGGTTTGATACGGGAATAAAGAAGTGTTTAGCTGTTTTCTTTGCATTCACTATCAGTGTGAAATCATCTATCTGTTTGTTCGCCCAGCGTGCCGCTGGTGTTAGCTTGTAGTTCAGAAAATATGGTTCATACACTGACCCTCCTAAATCATAATGATATGTGTGATGAACCTTGTTTACTCCTGGGTTGAAGGTAGCGTTAAAATAATACACATAAGCCATATCATCCATCGAATGGTCATAGTCTCCTTCATGGTAATCACACAACTGCATGGGTTTATTTATAGGACAAAAATTACCAATCTTACTGATAGCATTCTTATACGCTATCTTTTGCCCGTTTATTTCCACGGTGAAGTTTTTGATATACGGATGCGCATATTTATTCAGTTCATCTTCGTCACAAAAATACGGAGGATCGGCTTCGAAACCCATCAGTATCGTCTTCGCTTCTTTTTCCGGATTGGTAAACTCATATCGTACATCCACATAGGCAGAGCCATCATCACGCAGGTCGATAGAGAGTATCTCTTTCGTCACGTGTATAGTCGTATTGTGTATCGGAATGAGCTGATTTCCAGACGTATAATACCACGAGTCATTGGCCAATGCCATGCCCGCAACAATCGCCGCACAAACTAATAATAAAATTTGTTTCTTCATGTTATCAAGAATATCTTTTTACGCTTCATGAAATTTGCTGCAAAATTACTACAAATTTTTGGAATATGCAAGATTTTGGCCGAAAAAATATCGTCTATGCTCGCATAAGCAGTATTTTTCGGGCAAAAGATTGATGTTCGCACAATCGATGAGTCAGTTGAACAAAAACTTCGGGATTATCCAATAATCCAAATCAATAATCAGGGTTTTGTATGTTTTTTTCTTTTTTTTACAAAAAATCCACCAAAAATTTGCATCTTCCAAATTTTTTCCGTACCTTTGCACTCCGTAATGACAAGAGTAGGTGATTAGTAGGTGATAAGTAGGTTATTAGTAGGTGATAAATAGATTATAAGTAGCATATAAATAGATTAAAAGTAGGAAATAAGTAGGTCATTAAGCCAACCAAAGCACGAGCAAGTCCGAATCACACTATACGGTCACGTTACTCATACAACAAAAATCGTAATGTTAAACCATTAATTTATATACTGTTATGGCAAAAATTAATTTCTCTGCCGGCATCGACATGGCGAACGGCGCACTCGACAGCAAACACCAACTTATTGTTCGCCAAAAACATCTGCATGATCCGCAAGGCAAAATCACCAAAGAGTGCGACCCAGAAGGATATTACCAGATTCATAAACGCGACTACAAACACAACCCGCCTAAAGGTCGTGAACTGGCTCATCTGCAGCGTTTTGGACAAGCTTCTGCCCAAACAACGGCGCTCATCAAAGCGATGAAAAACCCCGACCAGGCAACGCCCGAACAACGTGCACAAATTGCCGATTTCACCGCTCGTTTCCATGCACAATTCCAAGGTCCTGCCGATCCGCAGTCACCGCGTGACAAAGACGGCAAACAAAAGCGTTATTACCGCCTTGACACCTTCATCCGGGCGATATTGTATCAGTCACTCCAATAGTTCCACGGTCATATTGGCTTCGGCAGGTTCCCATATTGCTTTCCTGACGGCTTCTTTAGCGGTCTTGCTTGCTTCCGCACCCCTTTCGGCTCGGAAGCAAAAGCCTTTAGTGCCTGACTCTTTGCAGGTGATCGATACGGCCGTCAACGGAATCCCGCTTCGCATGAGGCGGGTCGAGGGCGGCTCGTTTGTCATGGGAGCTACATCCGATCAATTCGACCGCGACCTGTATTCCGACAAACCGGCTCATTTGGTTTTTCTTGCGCCGTTCTACATCGCTGAGACGGAGGTTACTTATCAACTCTGGCATAGCGTCATGCCCGAACACGAGTCGCTTCATTACGACCACTATCGTCTCTATCCGAATCACCCCGTCTCATATGTCTCTTGGCTTGATTGTCAAGAGTTTGTGCGGCGTATCGACAGTATCACTGGATTGCCTTTTCGTCTTCCGACAGAGGCTGAGTGGGAGTTTGCAGCCCGCGGAGGAAACATGTCCCGGCATTACCGTTTTGCCGGAAGCGACGAAGCGGATAGTGTAGGGTGGACAAATTTCTGTTCCGGCAACTTCCCGCGCGCCGTAGCTCGCAAACGTCCCAACGAACTCGGCATATACGACATGACAGGCAACGTAGCCGAATGGTGTCAGGATTGGTATGCACCGTATCAGATTGGTACACAGCCTGATCCGTGTGTCTGCGACTCCGGTACGTTCAAGATTGCAAGAGGCGGAAGCTACGACGATTGTATTGCCAACAGCCATATCTCCGTCAGACGTTGGTATCCGCCGGAAATGAACTGTCACTACATCGGTCTACGTGTCGTTTTTACCTTGCCAGGCGATCCGATGATGCAGACTCCGGAGAAAGAACCCGCACTAACGAAAAAATTGCGTATCGGTTCCCGAAAACTCCATTTTACGCTGATTCCAACGGAAAATCCGTATTATCTCTCTGAAGAGATTTCGGTCACTTTGTGGCGCAAAATCATGCAACGCCGCCCGCCGAAGAACATGAAGGACATCGCCGTTGGAATGACTCCCGCAGAACGGGCTCGTTTTGCGGAATTATGCAGTCGCGAATCCAACGAACTGCTTCAAGTCGCTTCTGCCGAAGAAGTTGTAACCGCTGAAAAACAAGGACTTGTATCTATAACTAAATCCGACAACAAACGCCACGGCAAGACGCAAACGACTCATCAGATCCAGAGAAGAAGAAAAAGTGCAGCCAAATGGACTGTCTTCACCGAACTCGTTGGCATCCGGCTGCCTCAACCGGATGATCCGGTACTGCTGCAGTACAAAAAAGAGGATGACGAAGTCCGGCCGCTGCGCCTTGTCATTCGACAATTCTAAAGGCTTATTTTGAATAGATTCAAAAAATCTTGCAAAAATATTTGCATATTTGCAAAAAAAATCGTACCTTTGCACCCAAATTTGGATTTTTAGAGATGAAAGCATTTGTTTTTCCAGGACAAGGCTCTCAGTATGAGGGCATGTGCAAGGATTTGTACGAAGCGTATCCCGAAGCACGAGAAATGTGCGAAAAAGCCAATGAAGTGCTCGGTTTCCGCTTGACAGACGTCATGTTTAACGGTACTGCCGAACAACTTAAGCAAACCGATATCACGCAACCGGCTGTTTTTCTGCATTCTGTAGTCGCTAACCGCGTTATGACTATCGACCAGCCGCAAATGGTGGCGGGCCACAGCCTCGGCGAATATTCCGCACTCGTTGCATGCGAAGCCCTTCGTTTTGAAGACGCCTTGCGACTCGTTCACAAACGAGCCGTAGCCATGCAAAAAGCATGTGAGATGCAGGAATCCACCATGGCCGCCGTGCTTGGCATGCAAGACGATAGGGTAGATCAGCTCTGCCAGCAAATTACTGGTGATGTGGTAGTTGCAGCTAATTTCAACTGCCCGGGACAAGTGGTCATCTCCGGCACAATCGCAGGCATCGACCGTGCGTGCGAACTCCTAAAAGAACATGGCGCCAAACGAGCTATCCGTCTGCAGGTCGGAGGCGCTTTCCATTCGCCGCTCATGCAACCGGCTGCCGAAGAACTTCGTGAAGCCATCATGGCAACTGATTTCCACAAACCGATATGTCCGATTTATCAGAACACCAACGCATATCCGCAAACAGACCCCGAAGCAATTCGCCAGAATCTCGTGCTGCAACTCACGTCGCCGGTGCGCTGGACACAAACCATCAAGAACATGGTCGTTGACGGTGCCACGGAGTTCTACGAATTCGGACCCGGCGACGTACTCAAAGGACTCATCAAGAAAATCCATCCGGAAGCCTTTGTAGGTTGATAAAGAGATCGTTGCTAATTATTTTTTTAATATAAGGGTTTTACAAACTCCGTTATAAATCTTTTATTTACCACTATAAAATCCCTATACTACAAGAACGGCTAATCGGGATTATGTTAAATAATACAAATAAGTTATAGAACCTATTTTACTGATGACAGATAATTATTCACTGACGCTTGCTTCGGAAAACGCAGATTCCGAACAACATAATATACTCTCTTCACTCATTACCGACGATGAGGAACGCGCAGAACCGACGCTCACATCCGGCGATACGCTTGACGTACTGCCTATACGCGGACAGGTTCTGTTCCCCGGCGTGCTGATTCCGATAAATGTCAGCCGTGACAAAAACAAGAAACTCGTCAAGCGCGTCAAAAAAGAAAACAAATTCATTGCCGTACATTGTCAGGTGGATCGCGACATACAGGATCCCGGAGAAAACGACATGTACCAACTTGGAACTGCCGCACTCATACTCCAGACGATTGACCTGCCGAACGAAAGCGTGCTCGTCATTCTCGAAGGCAAGCAACGTATCTATGCCGATAAATTCGAAATGGTTCGTGGAACGATGCGAGCACAAGTGACGGTGATGGAAGAAACATTCCCGAAACGCGGCGACAAAGAGTTCTTTGCCCTCGCCAGTTCGATCAAGGCACAAGCGCAAAACATTCTCGATGAGGCTGAAAATGTGCCGCCTGAGGCCGGCATGACGCTTCGTTCTATCGACAATCCACCTACGCTTGTCAACTATATCTGCGTCAATTTCGGTCTGCGTATTGCCGACAAGCAGGAACTGCTGAAATGCAACTCCCTACTCGAGCGCGCAAAACATCTGCAACAACTTCTAAATCAAGAAGTTGAAATGCTTAAAATGCGCGAAGAAATCAAGCATAAAACCCAGGAAGAAATCGACAAGCAGCAGCGCGAATACTACCTGAACCGCCAGATGGAAGCCATCCAGAAGGAATTGGGTGACACGACGGCAGAAGTAATCAAAGACCTGCTTGCTCGTGCGGAGAAGAAAAACTGGTCACAGCAGACAAAGGAGTTCTTCGACGATGAACTGAAGAAACTGCAACGGCTCTCTTCGCATTCGCCCGACTATACGACGCAGCAGAACTATCTCGAGACCCTGCTCGACTTGCCGTGGCTCGACGTGACCGAGGATAACTTCGATATCAAACATGCACAGGAAGTCCTTGATCGTGACCACTATGGCATGGAAAAAGTCAAAGAGCGTATTGTCGAATACCTGGCTGTTCAGCGCCAGTTGGCTCTTCGCTCCGACGAAGAAAAGCAGCAGAATCCCGTGCACTCCCCTATCCTCTGCCTATATGGTCCTCCGGGCGTCGGCAAAACCAGCCTCGGACGTTCTATAGCCGAAGCCTTGGGACGCAAATATGCCCGTATCTCATTGGGCGGATTGCACGATGAATCCGAGATTCGCGGACACCGGCGCACCTACGTTGGCGCGTTGCCGGGACGTATTATCGAAAATATACGCAAGGTCAAAAGCTCCAATCCCGTCTTTGTCCTCGATGAAGTCGATAAAATAGGTGCCGATTACAAGGGCGATCCTACGTCCGCCTTGCTCGAAGTGCTTGATCCGGAGCAGAACAACACCTTCCACGACAATTACCTTGATATCCCATACGACTTAAGCAACGTGCTCTTCATAGCAACAGCCAATACGCTCGATTCCATCCCGCGTCCGTTGCTCGACCGTATGGAGTTGATTGAAATGACCGGCTATCTGCAAGAGGAAAAAGAGGAAATAGCCAAACGCCATCTTATCCCGAAGCAACTGGCCGACCATGGAATTCAACCGGCGCAGCTCAAATTTACAAAACAAATCTTAGGCCGTATCATCCAGGATTATACGCGTGAATCCGGCGTGCGTTCTCTCAACCGCCAGATAGCAGCTATATGCCGCAAAGTAGATACCCAACTGGCACTCGAAAAAGACTACAACGTCACCGTTTCGCCCGAGGATTTGGTTACTTATCTCGGACAGCCGCGTTTCTCGTCAGAATCCTACGAGACGAACAAGTATATCGGCGTCGTTACCGGTCTGGCTTGGACACAAGTCGGCGGCGAGATACTCTTTATCGAGACCTCTCTCTCCCACGCCAAGACACCTTCTCTCACTATTACAGGTAATCTTGGCGATGTGATGAAAGAGTCAGCCACGATAGCTCTGGGCTATATCAAGGCACATGCCGACCAGTTTGGCATCAAGACCAAAGATCTTGAAACCCAAGCCGTGCATATCCATGTGCCGGAAGGCGCTATTCCGAAAGATGGTCCATCGGCCGGTATCACCATGACTACCGCTCTCGTCTCAGCCTTTACTAAACGTAAGGTACGCGCGCGCATAGCGATGACAGGCGAGATGACTCTTCGTGGCAAAGTGCTGCCCATTGGAGGCGTCAAGGAAAAAATTCTGGCTGCCAAACGTGCCGGCATTACCGATCTTGTACTTTGCGAAGAAAACCGTAAAGACGTTACGGCTATCCCGGAGAAATATCTCAAGGGGCTCAAGTTCCATTACGTCAAGGATATTCAGGAAGTCATCGACTTCGCTCTCCTAAAGAAGTAATCTTTTCAGCTAAATAATTGCGGCTTTCCTACCTGTCCGATTGGAAAGTCGCAATTATTTCGAATTTAACAGGCGTTTAATCCAACAGATATAATTCATACTGCTTATCGCCTGATATCGCGTCAGAATCAATATTCACCCATATACAATATCCACCTTCTCTCACCTGCCGTATATGCATAAATATAACTTAAAGTATCGCATTATATACACAATATATCATACTCATTACAAGCACATTACACATAAGCAATAACCATTTAAAGCCCGAACATATACAAATTATACACAATATGCATATTTTGCGTAAAGTATTACTTTAATCACGCTACATAACTATTGATATTCAATTATT
>JAFPJV010000060.1 GCA_017425065.1 Paludibacteraceae bacterium | reverse complement strand
GTGTCCACGAGTACGACTCAAGTACTTCTTCGATTCGCGCCTGAGTGCCCTTCTGTTGCAAGTCCTCATCGAGGGTGCGCAGTCCAGCGGTAAATCATTCGCAGCCGATATTGAGGGACTCATCATGAACGATACCCTCAAAGCCCGCGACAAGGCTATGCGGAGGCTCGAACAGGAGTACCGTGACAAGAAGAAACGTCGTAAGGCGAACGAGAAACTGGAGGAAGAACCGGAAACGACCATCCGCGTCGTACCGCCTACTATCTCCAAGACCGTTCTCACCAAGCGTGCCGACATGTACGAACGCGTCTTTGGTGACACCCTTACGTTCTGGATGTTCGCGGAAGAGTTAGCACAAGTGACGGATGCCGGTAAGAACGGCTATTCGAACCTGCGAACCATCATGCGTACCGCGTATGACCTCGGAAGTGAGTTCGGTATTGACTTTGCGTCCGATAACTCGTACTCCGCCATCGTGGACATCAACATCTGCTCGATGTTCTGTGCTACGCCTTCGGCGATTGACGATTATTTCGACAAGAAAGCCATCGAAGGTGGTAACATCACGCGAACTATCCTCTGCCGTTTGGACGAGACCTTAGGCGAAGACGGAGCTATCTTCACGCCTTACACGCCGGAGCAAAAGGCACATATCGACAGGATGCTCAAGCGGCTGATGGACGAGACCTACGATGCCGATGGAGGACTAATGCCGACCGTCCAACTGGACACGGCTTGGCTCGACAAAACCGTCTGCGCATGGGTGCGTGCCAAAGGAAAGGAAGCATCCCTCAGCGGTAGCCGCTCACTCGATGTCTTCCGCAAGCGTTCTTCTGTCTCCGCTTTCCGTGTGGCTGCCCTCTGTCAGTACCTCTACGAATTAGAGAACACCCTTTCTCCAGAGGTTATCCAGAAGCGTGTGCGCCAAATCTATCTTTTCATGGCCGACTACATCTTAGATGGCATGTTGGAGCGTTGGGGCAAGCGTTTTGAGGAACTGAACACCAAGCGCGAGAACGAGAACCGTCCCGGTCCGAAGAACATCCTCTATGACCAACTGACCGACACGTTCAACCGCGAACAACTGCGTGCGCTCCTTGAACAACAAGGCAAAGCCACGCCGGTCAAGGTCTTCCTCTCCCAATGGAAGAAACTGCATGTGATAGAAGAAATCGAACCAAATGTATTTAAAAAGATTGCAAAAAAATGAAGAATATATTTCGAATCGTGAATGTCTGTGAGCCGCAGACAATCACCAAGAATGATGGAACTCAGATGATCAAACAACAGTTGGTAATCCGTGAACAGGGTGGTCCGTACGAGGATGCGTACCTCGTGACATGGCTTGGTAACGAACCGCTCAAGTTGTCGCAAGGCATGTGTATCGCAGCATCCATCCGCATGCGGGTGAGCGAAGGAACGTACGCTACCGGCGATGTACCGGAGACGCGCTACTATCAGGATGCCGTCTTGCAGGAGTACTCGTGCTTGATGCTGGGGAACATGCGCGGTTAAAAGTTAAAAGTCATGGAAATTACAATTGTACGTGGTGACCCTAAGCCGTGGGGAATAGACGGTCACCTCTATATCAATCGCAAACTCATCTGCGATACGGTCGAACACCCCACACATCACTTGCGACAAGGCGACTATCCTATCGGTTGGGACAACAATCCCTTCCGACATGGTGATGGAGCGTTAGCCCTCAAGCAACGAGAAATCATCGTCGGCAAACAACTTCTCCCGGGTGTAGTAACCCAATCGCAAGCAACCTATGACCGCCTCTACGAACGCCTCAAAAAGGCCTTCCAACGTGGCACCCCCGTCCACCTTACCATCCGTGGATGATTATCAAGTGAACTGACAAGATTTTCTTGTCGGTTCGTTTTTTTATGCAAAATCCACTTTCTGAGACGATTTCCCCTTCAAAATTTGTCCATGTCAAAATTTTTTTGTATCTTTGCACGCAAGATTGCGTGCGACACATAAATCATGGCAAAAAAGAACGACATAGCAAAAGTAGAGACTGCCTCCATTCAACCGGTGGAGCAAATTGAAAGTCTCATCATAACCGTCCGTGGCAAGCAAGTCATCCTTGACCGCGACTTGGCTCGCCTGTACGGAGTGGAAACGAAGCGTCTTAATCAACAGGTACAACGTAACATAGAGCGTTTCCCGGAAGACTTCATGTTCCAACTCACAAAGGAAGAGGCTGAATCTTCAAGGTCACAATTTGCAACCTTGAACGATGAGATTCCAAACTTGAAGTCACAATTTGCAACTTCAAGTGAAGAGGAAATCTTGAAGTCACAATTTGCAACTTCAAGTTGGGGCGGTATCAGAAAACTACCTTACGCCTTCACCGAAAATGGTATTGCCATGCTTAGTAGCGTCCTCCGCTCTCCGATGGCGATAGCCACCAACATCCACATCATGCGCGCATTTAATGCCATGCGCCATTTCATCGGTTCGCATGCACAGGTATTCCAGCGTTTGGAGATTGTTGAGCGCAATCAGTTGGCGCTCAACGCTCATCAAGAAGAATTATCTGCACAAGTTGCCGAGAATAACAAGAAACTGGAAGAAGTCTTTAAACGTCTGGACGCAGGTGATGCCAAACCGGAACACGGTATCTTCTTCGATGGTCAGATTTTTGATTCGTATATCTTTATCAACGATCGTATCCGCGAGGCCAAGAAGCGCATCATCCTCATCGACAACTATATTGATGATAGCGTGCTGAAAATGCTTGACAAGCGCGAGAAAGGTGTAGCCGTAAAACTCTACACCAATCTATCCTTCGGTTCGCTTAAGATGGATCTCAAGAAACATAATGCGCAATACGCGCCGATTGATGCAGAGCAGTTCAACCGCTCACACGATAGGTTCTTGTGTATTGATGATACCGTCTATCTCGTCGGCGCAAGCCTTAAAGACCTCGGCAAGAAATGGTTTGGCTTCAGCAAAATGGGTGTAACAACCGACGAACTATTAAGTAAAATGTAATAATTGCAATATTGCGGACACTGACCGCAATATCAACAAGACATCCCGTCCTATCCAAGACGTTAAACTGATACAGGTTGCAAAAAAATGCACTAACCATTAAATTTTTGAAAGTTTGTGTTTATATTGGGACAGACAAAACTTTTAAGACATGAAAACAATTGACGACATCTGTGCTCTGGTAGAGCAGTTTTTAGCCGACGAGACGTGCGCCGCGCACGCAGTCAGCATCTATTTCCAGCGTGATAGCCAAAAGCCCGAGCCGGGTCAACTGCCTCCGCTATTCCGCACTAACCGCACGGATATGATGCTCAGCGTTCAAGTGCTACAATTCAACGACGACCTCATCACCCGCCTCTATCGCGAACTCAAAAGCCGTTTCCCGCAAAAGAAATGGAAACAGCGTTTCATGGACGGGATAGACGGTATTGTAACGGACTAAAACAAGTATAACCAATAAAAATCAAATCATATGGATTTTTCTAAAATCAATGTAAGTGCAGACGGAAAAACACTCTGCGAAGTGTATGATGTAGATAATCTGGTTATTCCTGAAGGAGTGACCAAAATAGAAAAATGTGCGGCATCGCAACGCAGCATCGTGTCGGTTGAGATTCCTGACAGCGTAGAGGAAATCGGGAAAGAAGCGTTCCGGATATGCCGCGACCTGCAACGTGTGACCATTGGCGCCGGAGTGAAGAAAATGGGTGCAGAAGCCTTTGCGGGATGTGGTAGCCTGAATTCCGTAACCATCAAAGAAGGCGTCAAACTGATTGGAGAGTCGGCTTTCTGGAAAGATGCTGCCTTGGAGCAGATTGCGTTGCCGGACAGTTTGACCAAAATCAGCAAAGCAGCGTTCCAGTCCACCTCGCTGACGGCGCTTCGTATTCCTGCCAATGTCAAATCCATTGGAGCGGATGCGTTTAATGTGCGGAAGAAAGAAGGTAAAACCGGCCCGTCTGTCTTAACGACGGTTGAATTTGCACCCGGATGCAAGCTGACCACAATCGAAGAGAGTGCTTTCAAGGACGCATCGATAGAGACCCTTGTGCTGCCGGATAAGCTGCAGACACTCGGAGACGGGGCTTTTGCCGGTTGTACGAGTTTGAAATCCGTACACATACCTGCCGGTCTTACGAGCATGGGCTACAAACCTTTTGACGGCTGTACGGCTCTGACAACTATCACCATCGATCCTGCGAACCCTGCCTTTGTGCTCCAAGACGGCAAGTTGTTTACAAAAGACTTGAAGAAACAGGTTATTTGATAATACAATCTCTATGAAACTGAAAAACACTTCTCTTTTTATATTCGGCGAAGCCTTCGTGAAGACACGTCGTGAGATGTGGTCTTCGCTTTGGGTATTGCTTATCCTGACCACTATTGCCTCTATCGTTATGTGGAGCGCGGAAGTATGGGGTGGAGGAGAGAGTTCTTACTCCTTGGCGGACGCATTGGAATGGTCGTTCCTTAAGTACATCGGCGATCCGACCGAAGTGGCTCCGCATGCGCCAACGACGCATTTAGGAGTGATCATGGGTAATGTGATCGGAATCATCGGCATATTGATCTTGGCTATCCTTACCGGTCTGTTAGCTTCCGGCTTTACTGCCGTGTATGAAGAGAAACAGCGAGAGGAAGAGTTACAAGCTTTCGGCACGCGTCTCGCTCGCGCTTTTCGTCCGACACCGGCTCGACGAGTGAATGACTACCTGCGTGAAAAGGGCTTGCAAGAGACGTATTCGATAGCTCCGCTGATGCAAAGTGTGGCTACGCTTCAGACCGATTATCACATGGATATGAAGGACATCATGGACGCGGCGGAGAAGTTTCCCGAATATCGGTTGGCCAATATGGCGAGCATACAGACACCGGCGGAACATCCGCAGGACCGGATTGTGCTGCTGCATAATCCGATCAATCGTCCTTACGGTTGCTGTATCGACCGGAAAAGCAAGGTGACCATCGTCGTTCCTTCGGCGCAATCAGAGTTGGCAACGGAGTGGTTCGGGTATCAGGTTGCTCTGTTTGGCGGGTTCAATTTTATCAGCAAAAGCATCAAGTACGATAACGACACCCCGCATTCGTATTTCAACATGACGGATATTCATCCGGAGGAAGCTGCAACCAAAGAGGAGAAGCACATCTTGTCCTTGGAGCAAAGCAACCAAACGGCTTTCTATCACGATCTGAAGGCGCTTTCTTCGGGTGACGGGCATTGGAATATATACTTGTTGCACGTGGTGACCAACTCTTCCAAAGGCGGTAATCACACACATTTCAATTCGTCCATGGCCGGAGGCAAAAACGCCACTATTCAGGACGAGGCTGCCTACACGGCACTCAAACAGGCACTCGTTGCGGTGTTGGATGATTACTCCTTCCAATGTACGACGGATGATTCCGAGCGTTTCCCGCTGATGGAGAAGAACGTCGCTTATCGCTTGCAAAAAGACGGCATCCATCCCAACTCCTTCGCGCTGCGAGTCGGCGCGCATATCATGGCAACCCATACTTTCCGGGACGTTATTGCCTATCGTTTTGCGGAGCAGATAGCACGTCTGACAAAATAAAGAGATATAATATATGAATCGATGACTAAGTTAGACGAACGAATAAGAATAGATTTGGCAGAACGTTTCTATGGGAATCCTATTTCGGCAGCTACCGAACTTGCTCCATTAGCGAAAGATGGCGATGGATTCCGATTCTCCACGAAAGGAATGCCAACGTATTTTACCGGCAAAAGAGATGCACAGACTGTCTTTGTGCAACTTAATCCGGGTATGGATGCTGAGAAGGCAGATGCAAAGTGGACTGAATACACCAAGGAATTTAACACTTCAAATCCCGAAGCCTTCATTGCCGATTACAAGACACGACAAACGAACTTTGGTCAGATAGACCGTCTGCGTTATGATTCCTTTGATGTAAAACAAGCAGCATTTTTGTACGAATGGAAGGATAGTGGTATTAACTTTCCAAAAAACATTAATTGGTCAAGTAGAGAAGAAAAGATAAACGCCAAGGAACTTGTTTTGATGCAGAAATTGCAATTAGAGTTGATACCTTTCGCTTCTCAAAAGTTTGAGTTAAATAAATCTCAATTGGACTTGTTAGTGCCTTATGTAGAAACTCTATTGGATGAAATTTTCTGCAAGAAAGAAGGAAGAAAGTATGTGATTTTTGGAGGGGATTTTGATTCTGTATTTAAAAAGTATAATGAAACTCACCCTAGTTCTATAGTTGACTTGACAGGTAAAATTCCAGTAAAAGGTTTAAAGAAAAATGATGGAACAGATATAAAGCGTCCTTTATACTACAAAGTCATTGATATACACTATCACAACGAGCAGAGGCAAAAAGCTTTGATTGCCTATACGTTCCCTCAAACAAATCTTGCTAACGCATATGCGATTTTGCAAGAATATGGAAGACAATGTTATGAGGCATTTGTTAACACACCATTTATCAGAAATAAAAAATAGTGTAAAACGCCACTCCTATTAAATTTTCGTTACTTTGTGATTATATTGTTGTATAACAAAAACTAATGCGACAATATAATCACATTGTTTATGGAAGAGTTTGAACAACCTACCACATACACGGATAGTGGTCCTGTGGTAATTATTATTGACAGCGAAATGTATTTTTACTATGCAAGTAATTAACCTGTTATCCAATGCGTTTCGCAAAGCGCACAAGAAAGAGTGGCAAATTGTCATGAAGAGTATGGAACTTGCTCAGCAAATACTGAACAAGAACGCCAAATTACATCGGGAATATCGGGCTGTAGCTATTGACCAGCTTGCCGGTTTCTACGGGACCAAAGGGCGTAGAGCACCGAAGATTTGGCAGTTTCAGGACGAAAACTATGCCACGATTCTCGACCTCATTCATGCCATTCCCATCCATCTGGTGGAATCCATGTCGGTGAACCTGCCATAC
>JAFPJV010000059.1 GCA_017425065.1 Paludibacteraceae bacterium | reverse complement strand
ATTTAAGTTGGTTACCTGCTTGTGTAGTGTTTGGATATTTAGTTCTGTTATTCATAATGTCGGATTCGAACGTCTATATCGGGTAGTTGTGCCGGGATGCCGGACACGTCGGTCTGGCTGTAGTGATACGGGAATAGCACTTTCGGTTGGATGATACGTGCGGCTTCTATCAGTTGCTCAGGCGTCATTGTGTACGGTTGATTGCACGGCAGGAAAGCGATGTCAATATCCTTGATATCTGCCATCTCCGGTATCACCTCCGTGTCTCCGGCGATGTAAATACGCAAGCCGTCCAACGTCAGGATATAACCGTTATCCCGTCCTTTCGGATGGAACTGCAGATGCCCTTCGGTCGTGTTGTACGCCGGAACGGCCTCTATGGAAATATTGTCTGTCAATTGGCGCTTGTCGCCATTTGCTATGACGATACCTTTGCCCAATATATCGGCAGATGCTTGGTTTGCAATCACTTGCGTATAGAGTTCGTGCGACAAGTTATGAATCGCTTCTTTGTCCAGATGGTCATGGTGTTCGTGCGTGATAAGGATGAAATCCGCGGTCGGCATGGTGGTGTAATCGATCGAACGGTTGCCGAGGTGCGAAACGGGATCGACGAAGATCTGCTTGTCACCGGCTTCAATCCATATACTGGCATGTACCAGCGCGTTGAGTTTCACACTCATGCCGTTAGATGTCCGGAACTCATCGCACTCATAGACCTCTGCCTGAACGGTCTTGCCTGCCGCTTTCCATGCTTCCAAACCGCCTTGCAGTTCCACGATATGCGTGTAGCCCATCTTGTATAACTTGTTTCCCGCCTCATGGCTTCGACGACCGCCGCGGCAATAGACAGCAATGGTCTTGGACTTATCTAATATCTGCCCGGCTTCGTCCGCAAACGCCTCGTTTTTCCAGTCGATATTCATCGCTCCCACGATATGCCCTTGCTCGTACTCTTCCGGCGTGCGCACATCTACTAACTGCACATCCGGTTCGGCGATAGCCTGTTCAAACTCATCCGGCGTCACGGTCGGATACTTCGGTGCACACGCCGCAAAAAGCATTGTGCTGATGGCAAAAAATAACTTTTTCATAACATTACACAAATTCTTATCTCACTACATTCGAACGATTATTTCTTCCTGCTTCCTTGGTGAAATAAGAATATCAATTTTGTTGGTTAATATTATGCTTTGTTGAACTTGTCTTTGGATTGTTTGCAACGTGGACATTTCCAGTCCTCGGGCAGATCCTCAAAAGCCACTCCGTCATGCTCCGCCGGATCATAGACATAGCCGCAAATGGAGCAAACGTATTTACTCATTTTCTCATTTTCACATTTATTTATTTGGTCATTGGGGAATTGAATTTCGGGCCAGATGGTCGGAACAGGGTTGTCCAGATCCATTATTCGCTTGGCTTCGAGGTTCTCGTATCCCTGCGGCGTGTGGGTTCCCATATAGACTGTCGGATGGTTGCGGACGAACGCACGTACACGATCCATCGTCTCACGCGCGGCAGCGAGGTCGTCAAAGACAACCGACAGCTTGTTCGCATAAAGCGCTTCATCCACATATGTGATGTCGCCTTGGAACATATAGAACAGTCCCTCGTTCTCCGCGATGATGAGGCTGTTACCGTTGGTGTGACCTTTCGCTTTGATGAAATACACACCCTCGCAAATCTTCTGGCTCTCCGGGAAATTATAGTACGCGCCATCGGTAAATGTCACCGGCACGAGGTTCGTTATGCCCTGCAACTCGTCAGCACTCATCTCATCGGCATTGACAAAGATTTGCGCATTGGGGAACGAACGCAACTCGCCCGAATGGTCAGCGTGCTTATGCGTCAGAAGGATCTTCGTCACCTGCTCAGGTTGGTAGCCTAAAGCAGCCAGCGCGTCCATGTAACTACATATATCCTTCCCGATATAAGCCAATGCCTTCTCATCGGGTTCGCCTTCCGGCGTGCCGGCAGGAAGACCGGTATCTACCAGAATCAGATCCTTTTCGGTCTCAATGACGTAGTTCTGAAGACTACCGCGATAGCGGATGTTGAGGTCAAATTTCTCTGCTCCTTCTTCGCCACCAAAGGCAAAAGGCTGCGAATAAAATCCGTCTTTGCGGAACTTAACTGCTTGAATTTTCATACGTGAAAGTATTAATTATTGTTTGTTTTTTAGGGATATACGGATGATTTTGTTTTTAATATCCTCGGACGAACTGTCCTTCGGGCTGGTTTTCGAGGAAGCAAGCGTCATCAGATTGCTCGTCAATCGCTTGCTGCTGTTGGGCTATGTATTCTTCGTATGTCATAACATTACGCAGATTCGTCCGGCTTCCTTAGTGAAGATTGAGGGATAGCGGCAAATGCAGGCATAGACCTGCGCGGAGGTAACCGGTTTGCCGTCCTTACGTACATGCCAGGCATTGCGGTTGATAGCGGCGGCTATCTGATCAGTCGTCTTTCCATGACCATCCGACATAATGGCGTACCTGCGAAAGCAGTTTCT
>JAFPJV010000005.1 GCA_017425065.1 Paludibacteraceae bacterium | reverse complement strand
GCGAAAAACCGACGTTCTACCTGCACGACCTGCAAGGTCTCTGGTTGGAGAACGGCGATACCAAAGTGGGGCATTATGTTCGTTTCACGACCGAGCAGAGTGACGAAAACCCGTATTTGTATGGCCGCGAATGGACAGAAAGCGAATGGGACGACCCGGACATGACGTTCGAGGAGTTCCTTATCTGGAACCGCGAGAAGATAGGTCATCCGGGCAACGGCTGGTTCAAATACCTCTTCGAGAGCAATGACCAAAAACTGACGGAAATCCACCTCATGGATATCGGACCGGCAGAACAGCCCAAGATTTACACCGTGACCAAACTCAGTTCCACCACGCTGGAGTACTACGACAAAGACCACGTCAACAACGCTATGTACAGACATAGTTATGAAAAAATAACAGAAAAATAAACGTCTATGAAAACGTTCTGGAAAATATTCAAGATTTGCGCCATTACGTTGGTCTGCCTGATAGCGGTCGTCATACTGACTGCCGGCGTGTTGGTATGGATTGTCTTCACGCCGGAACGCGTGACACCCATCGTGCGTAAGGTAGCGGACGAATACGTGACCGTTCCGCACGAATTGGGAGAAGTCGATCTGACGTTCTTCTCCACCTTCCCCTATTTCGGTGTGCGGGTGGACGGACTGGAAATCGTCAATCCCATGCCCGGTGTGCAGAACGACACCTTGCTGTCGGCGAAGGAGGTAGTGGCCACCATCGACATTATGGCGTTTCTGAACACCCGGAAACTGGATATCGGCGTGCTGACCTTGCGCGACATCCGAGCGAATGTCTTCATCAACGAAGAAGGCAAAGGCAACTGGGAAGTGTTCAAACTGCCGCCGGACACGATGCCGGAGGACACTTCCGCCTTTGAGTTGCCGTTCGACGAGATACGCGTGGACAACGCTATGATGGCAAGCAACCGCTTGAGTTTCGTGGACAAGAGAGACAGCATTGACGCCTCGATTCAGGGCTTTGCCTTTGATGCCACGATAGACGGCTGGGACGATGTGCGGGTGAAACTGAAAACGCTGGCAGTCAACGCGCGCGTAAAAGAGACCACTTATGCCACCAATGCCGAAATCAGCATCGACGCACCTGCCGCCGTCCATCTGGACAGCATGCATTTCGCCCTGCGCGATGCCTCAATAGAGGTGAACGACCTGAAACTGGGACTGGATGGCTGGATAACGCTACAGGACGATATACGCATGGACATCACAGCCAATGCCAAGAAATGGGACATCGGCGAATTGCTGGCGCTCGTGCCGAAACAGTTTGTCGATATGCTGAGCGACATAGATGCAGAAGGAACACTCAGTCTGGAGGCGGCGGCCAAAGGTGTTTACAACGACTCTGTCATCCCCGTTCTGGACGCTCATCTGCTTCTGGAAGATGCCAAGGCGCAGTACAAACCGCTGCCGTTTGTGGCAGAGAACATAGCCGCTGAAATAACAGCCCACTTGGATATCAACGACTCCTTGGCTTCTACGGCAGAAGCAGTTCTGGAAGCCGACACCAAGAAGAGTCACGTGCGGCTGCAGGGCAAGGCGGACGAACTGCTCTCCGATGCACTTATCGACGCAACAGCCACGCTGGATGCTTACCTGCCCGACTTTGCCTATTTCCTGCCCAAGGACATGAAACTGGACGGCCGGACCAAAGGCGACATAAAACTCAAAGCGCGTCTCTCGGAACTGACCTCCATGACCTTGCGCAGCGGAACGATTCACGGCGATCTGAACTTGCAGAAACTGGGCGTCAAGATGAACGACATGCAAGCACTGGTGCCGAGCGGCCGTCTGTCAGTACGTTTGCCCAACAACCGTCCGTCGTCCGGCACCTACCGTTGGCTGGGAGCAGACCTGCAAGCAAGCAACGTGGACGCCAGGATGAACGACATGAAGGTGCAACTAAAACAACCTATCCTGCGTGCCGAGACCAACAACATCTTGCAAGGCAAAACACTGGATGTCAATATGGCTCTGAATGCCGCTATGCTGACCGCCAAGTCCGACAGCATGGACGTAACAGGCAAACAGCCGCGACTGACCGGACGCATGCAGTATAACACCAAGTCGGATGCGTTACCTGTAATTGATGCCAAACTGAACATGGCGGGTCTGGATGCGCAATACACCGACATTAAGGCGGCGTTGAAGAAAACCAACATCGCAGCATCGATGCGTAGCGACAGCAAGAACAAGGATATCATGCTGCTGAAAGCCGATTTGCAGACGCCGGATCTGACTGCCTCTAAGGGCGACAGCATTCAGGCGCACATGACGTCTCCAAAACTGGCGGCAACGATGCAGTACAACAGTCAGGATACAACCACTCTGCCTACTATTGACGCCACGATAGATTTTGCGGATATGGATGGCTCGTTCAACGACATAACGGCCAGCCTGAAGAAATCAAAACTGACGGCAGGTATCCGCAGCGAGAAAAACAAGAAACAAGAACCGCAACTGAATGCCACGCTGGCTTCCTCCGCCCTGAAAGTGACGAAGGGCGAAACGGTGAAAGCGCAGACCCAGACTATCTCGGTAGATGCCAAAGCGCATTACAACCCGAGATACAAGAATAACGTGTTGCTGCAATGGAATCCGCATCTGCGCGTCAACTTGCAGCAGGGAGAAGCCGAACTGGCGATGTTCTCCATGCCGATTATTATTCCGGCTATCGACTTCTCATACACCAACAAGATCTTCAAGATCAACCGTTCGGAAGTTCAGTTAGGCAGTTCCGACTTCTCACTCTCGGGTGACATCAACGATATCGGTCCGTGGCTGCGCGGCGAAGGCATCCTGAAAGGAGATCTGTTGTTCGTGAGCGACTATACCGACGTGAACGAACTGATGGCGATGTTCTCTGCCGATGAAGGTAGTGAAGAACATGCCTCGGAAACCCAACCCAAGACAGAGAAGAAAGCGGAAGAACACACAGGACCTTTCCTGGTGCCGGACGACGTGGATTTGGAACTGACAACAAAGATCGGCACCGCCGATGTCTTCACCGAGCAGATACACAACGTAGGCGGCAAGGTCTATGTACGCAACGGCATTCTGGCACTCGAAGAGATGGGATTTGTATGCAATGCCGCCCGTCTGCAACTGACGGCTATGTACCGCACGCCGCGTAAGAGCCATCTGTATCTTGGATTGGACTACCATATGCTGGACGTGGATATTGATACGCTGATCAGCATGGTGCCTATCGTTACCGACATGGTACCTATGCTCAGTTCGTTCAAGGGTAATGCAGAGTTCCATCTGGCTGCCGAAACTTATCTAAACCAGAACTACGAACCGAAGATGTCCACCCTGCGAGGCGCGGCGTCGCTGTTTGCCAAAGACCTCGTAGTCATGGACGGCGAGACGTTCTCTCAGATAGCCAAACTGCTGATGTTCAACAAGAAGACGGAGAACAAGATAGACAGCATCTCCGCCGAACTGACCGTCTATAAGAACGAGATTGACGTCTATCCTTTCTGCGTACAGATGGACAACTACATGGTGGCACTCGGAGGAAGGCACAACACCAACATGACCTTCGACTACGATATCAACGTGCTCAGCCCGATTTATCTGGGCGTGAACGTGAGCGGCGATATCAACAATCTGAAAATCAAACTCGCCAAATGCAAGTTTGCCAAAGACTTCCGGCCGATCTTCCATCGCAAAGTGGATACCGAGTCGGCAGACCTGAGAAAACGAATCAGAACATCTCTACAAAAAAGTGTTAAAATATAAATAACGAAATTATGAAGAAACTATTAATTCTGAGCTTTGCGCTCTTATCGCTTATGGCTTGCAACAAGAACAAGTCCGGGGAAAATCCCCTGTTAGCGGAACCGGAGAATCCGTACGGCATTCCCGCTTTCGACCAGATCAAACTGGAACATTACATGCCCGCTTTCGAGGAGGCTATTCGTCAACAAAAAGCCGAAGTGGCGGCTATTATCAACAATCAGGAGGAACCTACCTTCCAGAACACCATCGAAGCACTTGACCGTTGCGGCGGTTTGCTTGACCGCGTGAACGGCGTCTTCTTCAACGTACTGGAGGCAGACGGCAACGACGAGATGAACGAGATTGCCGAACAGGTATCGCCTATGCTGAGTGACCTGAGCGACGGTATCATGCTCAACGACACACTCTTCCAGCGTGTGAAAGCCGTCTATGACAAGCGCGAGTCCTTAGGTCTGGATCCCGAGCAGATGCGTCTGCTGACAGAGACATACAAGTCATTTGTCAACAACGGCGCCCAACTGTCAGCCGAGCAGAAAGCACGTCTGATGGAAATCAACAAAGAACTGGGTCTGCTCTCGCTGAAGTTCGGCAACAACGTGGTAGCGGAAACCAATGCCTACCAGTATTTCGTCAAAGACGAAGCAGAATTGGAAGGTCTGCCCGAGAGTGCCAAAGCAGCCGCAGCAGAAGAAGCAGAGGCTGCCGGCCATAAAGGCGAATGGCTCTTCACACCGAAACGCACCAGTTTCACACCCGTTCTGCAATACTGCAAGAACCGCGACCTGCGCAAAGAACTGCTCATGGCATACACCACGCGCGGAAACCATGGCAATGCAAACGACAACAAAGATGTTATTGTCAAGACCATGGCGTTGCGTATCGAGAAAGCTAAACTGTTCGGCTACGAAAATCCTGCCGACTACATCTTGGCTGACTGCATGGCAAAAGACTCGAAAACCGTTGATAAGTTCCTTGAGTCAGTATGGACACCTTCGCTGGAAGCAGCGAAACGCGAAGCTGCCGAACTGCAGACAATGCTAGACATTGACTTGCCCGGCGAGAAACTGCAACCATGGGATTGGTGGTACTACGCAGAAAAACTGCGTGCCGAGAAATACAACCTGAACGAAGAGGAACTGAAACCTTATTTCGAATTGAACAATGTTCGTCAAGGTGCGTTTGACCTGGCTCACCAGCTCTACGGCATCAATTTTGAGAAGATGGACAACATGCCGGTTTATAATCCCGAAGTTGAGGTATTCAAGGTGACGGAAGCGGATGGCTCGTTGGTAGGTATCCTTTATACCGACTATTTCCCTCGCGCCGGCAAACGTCCGGGTGCATGGATGAACAATATCCTGAGCCAGTATATTGATGCCAACGGCGTAGATCATCGCCCGGTGATTATCAACGTGGGCAACTTCAACAAACCGACCAAGGACAACCCGTCGCTGCTCTCAATGGACGATGTAGAGACCTTGTTCCACGAGTTCGGACATGCCCTGCACGGATTGCTCTCCAAAGCACATTACAAGACCTTAAGCGGCACGAACACACCGCGCGACTTTGTGGAACTGCCTTCTCAATTTATGGAGAACTACTGCTATGAGCCGCAGATTATTCGCACTTATGCTCGCCACTATCAGACCGGCGAAGTCATTCCCGACAGTCTGATCCAAAAGATCAACAATGCCGGTAAGTTCAACCAGGGATTTGTAACCACCGAATTGCTTTCGGCATCTATTTTGGATATGGATTATCATGAGTTGACCTCGGTGGAGGGATTGGACGTGAACAAGTTCGAGGCAGCCTCGTTGGAGAAGATGCACATGATTCCGGAGATTATCGTTCGCTATCGTTCTACCTTCTACAACCATATTTTCACCACAGGTTACGAGGCCGGTTACTACAGCTATACCTGGTCGGCTGTTTTGGATGCCGACGCGTTTGCCGCATTCAAGGAGACGGGGAACATACTCAATCCGGACGTAGCCAAACGCTTCCGCCACTTGCTGGAGCAAGGAGGTACACGCGATGCACAAGAACTCTATCTGGAGTTCCGCGGCAAAGAAGCCGACCCGCAATATCTGCTCCGCCGCAAGGGATTTATCGAATAGACCGACAGTGGGATACCTGCTGAAACATATCACCAGACTTGCCCTGCCGGTAGCTGTCTTACTACTGGCAGGAGCAGGTTTTTTGTGGATACCCTCTTTTCGGGAGCAGCAGGGATTTTCCGTCACGCTGACAATGGGGCTGACCGTGCTCGCAGCAGCTGTCTTGCAGTTCTTCTTTCATTTCTCAGGCATGACGCGCGAGACCGACATTCTGCCCGCGTTGCTTTATTTTGCCGCCATATCAGTATTCCCACCTCTCCACACGCTATGGCAATCGCAGGTGGCCGTATGCGCCCTGCTGATTATTCTCCATATTCTATATCGCGGTTTTCGCGAGAAAGATACTACGGAGGATGCCTTCGTCTCGTCCATACTGCTTCTCTTGCCCTCCATGCTTGTGCCGGACATGATTTGGCTTTTCCCCTTTATATGGATTGCCTATATCATCCTCTCGGCTTTCAGCATGCGCACAATGATGGCAACGCTGATAGCCTTGGGCACTTTTGTGCTCTATCTGGGACTTGGGCTTTATCTTGGGAAACTCGACAACCCTTTTCTTGAACTGCTCAACCGCCGGTTTATCTTCGAGGTAACGGATCCCGAAGAGTGGATCATGTTGGCTGTTCTGATGTTCATGGGGTGCTATTTCTTTATTATCACGGTAATACGCGTAGATCGCGACAGCGTGCGCCAACAAGCAATCCTGACTCTCTTTGCGCTCTTCTTTGCAGCAACGATTGCCATGATTATTTATCCGATGATGCCTATGCGCTCGATACCTTTGATGTTAGCTATGCTGAGCGGTATGGCGACTATCTTCTTCCGCCAGACCGAGTCGGTTCACCGAGGCATTGTCTTCCTCATCTACCTTGCGCTACTGATAGCCGGATATATTGTTCCGACACTGATCTTGTATATCTAAAAATCCACTTGGAAACCCGCATGCAGGTTGAATCCTGCTTGCGCAAAATACCATGTACACCGACTACCGTCACGGAATCGGCTGGCTTCTGCACCGCCGTTGTTGGCATATTTCTCGTTGAAGATATTATTCAGACGGCAGTTGAGTCGTATCTCCGGCACGCCACGACGACCTGCACACCATTTCTGCATCGGCAGTTGGTATTGCAGTTGCACATTAGTGGTGGTATAGGCTTTCAACATGGCATGTACATCCTGCGTATTGTCCAAATACTGGCGACTGACGACATTGGTCTGTATCGTAGCCATAAAACCGGCATAGCTCACCGTGAAGAGTGACATAGCCGTAATGGAGGGAGAGAATGCAATCGTTACATCGCCGCAGACGGAGTCTTGTCCTATCCAGTTCCAATTGTCTTGATCGTCATACAGGTCGATATACTGCTTGTAGTTCAGAATCTTGTTACGGCTCAGCACCATATTGCCTTCCCAGTGCAACCAATCGGTAATACGCACACCGGCTGTCAGTTCAGCTCCCATGCGATACGAGTCCTTGACGTTGGTCGTAAGGTACTTTCCCACGTCATTGTATTCACCGGTAAGCACCAACTGGTTGTTATAGTCCATGAAGTACAGGTTGACACCTATATTAAAACGCGCGTGCGCGTATTGGTAGCCCAACTCATAGTCAAAGAGCGTCTCGGGCAGAGGCATCTTGCCGATATAGGAACCATTGGGAGTATAGTGCAAATTCTCTGTATAGTTGCTGCGACTTGGTTCGCGATTTGCCATGGCAAACGAAGCGGAGAGCAAGTGTCCGCCGTTCTGATAAGTCAGTCCTGCTTTCGGATTGAAGAAATGAAAGTCCTGCCTGAGCGGCAACTCGGACATATCCTCGTCGTTGATTCCGCTCATGGTATAACGCACAAAACGATACTGCAGGTCGGCATAGAGCGACAATTTCTCCTGCCCGCGATGGATAACGCGCCAGTTAACCTTGGCAAAGGTGTTGGCATCTATCTTGTTGCCCGTATTGCGATAGTACTCGTAGTGGACGGGGAGCGGCGTGAGAGTCGGTTTGGCTAAATAGTCCAATACACCCCAGTGATGTCCGATATAGTCATTGGCAGCAGCTCCTATTTGGATATCGACCGGTTCTGATACATACTTGGCAGATACTACGGCGCCGAAGAAATGATTTCCGAGCCATTTCTGATACAACGCATAGCTCTTCTTGCCCGGATCTGCAACAAGCGTGGTATCGGTCAACCCGAAATAACTGTATTTCTTCTTCTTGTACTGCTCGTAGTAGCCGGCGCCGTGAGTATAATGAAGCGTCGTTTGCAGCAACCATTGCGGCGTGAAGCGGTGAGTGATATTCAGTTGGGCATGCTGTTGGGCATAGTTATCCGTCTGATTCGGATAATAGACCGTCGAGTCCGAGCCATCCGCAGCGGGCACGGTATATTCTCCCGCAGGGTTGTAACGGCGATCTGCTCCATCTATGCCATAGGCTGTTTTGTAATCCACACCTTCCCAACCCATGCCGGTTTTCTCGCCACCTCCGAACAGACGGGCTTCTACTCGTGTCTTTTTCCCACGCCATCCGAAGTCTCCATAGTAGCTGTACAGATCCGACTTTGTCCTGTACAGAAAGCCGTCTGAGTTCACCTTCGAAAAGCGTGCATTGGCATACCAGTTGTTCGGTAACGCTATATGAGCACTTACCATCTCGCGAAACGTGTTGTACATGCCGCCGTTGAAGGCTATCGTCAGATGACTCGTCGAATCCCGATTGCCCGTCTGCATGTTGAGCGATGCGCCGAATGAAGCCGATCCGTTGGTACTGGTACCTACTCCGCGCTGCACTTCTATGCTTGAGAGCGAACTCGACATGTCGGTCATGTTGACCCAGAAAACGGTCTGACTCTCCTGATCGTTGAGCGGCACATCATTGACGGTCATGTTGATACGGGTATGGTCTGTGCCCCGTACGCGGAAATAGGTATATCCGATGCCTAATCCGTCATCCGAAGTGACTTGTAAGCCGGGAACAGTGGATAGCAGATAGGGCAGATTCTGCCCTGTATTACCGTTGTTGAGCGTCTCGCCGTCAACCACCTCGCTGCTCAAGGTCTGTTGACTGAGACGCGTAGCGAGAATATTTATCTCGTCAAGTTCCTTATGGCGCTTGAGCGAATCTTCTTGATTATCAACTTGCGCAAAAAGAGGTGCGCAGAAAAGTATGCTCACGCATACACACACTAAATTTTGACGTTTACCGGAGTGCTTGCAAGCACCTTTCAACTTGTTGCTATTTTTCATTTTCCTTAGCAGCATTACCTGCTCAGGTTCCACGGGTGGTCTCTCAGCCTTTCAGCACCCCGAATGAATCTGAACTGTTGTTTTTATTTACGAATTACGATATACTTTTGGCGTAACCCCTACGTGCGATTTGAAGAAACGGTTGAAGAACGCTATGTTGTCAAATCCCAACGAGAGGGCTATCTCTTTTATTTGCAGATTGGTTATTTTGAGTTGCGCCTTGGCATCAGTCAAGATGGCATCATTGATAATGTCGCCCGCCGTCCGGTCACTCACCTGACGGATAGTGGAACACAGGTGCGGCAGCGTGATACGCATCGCTTGCGCATACTGATTGACGTGGTGCCACTCGTGGTAGTGCTTTACGACCAGTTGGCAGTAGTCGTGGTATATCTCCGTCTTGCGGTCAATCGGACGGGGTTCCACGTCGTTCTGCTGACGCGCCATACCGGCATAACTGGTCTGGAGCAGATTGAAGATATGCACCATCTTCTCCGTATTGAGCATCGAGGGCTGCGTGTTAAGTGCTTGTATCAGCGTGTGGTACATGCTGCATAGAACATCCGTCTGTTCCTGGCGGAGACTCAGTTTGGGCGACTTGATTTGCATGGCCGAAAGCGACATACGATTATTAAACGTATGCTTCTCCAGAAAACTGCTGCCGAACACGATCCAGTAAACCAGCGCATCTTCCGAGATGTCATGGATGAACAGGAAGTTGCCCGGTTCGAAGAGCAGCACGTCATTGGCCTTGAACGAATAGTCGGTAATATTGACCGTAGCACTGGCCGTCCCGCGCACCAGCAAGGCATAAACGCCGCACTTGATCTTACACGGGAAACGACCGTACTCGTTCATCAGTTTGCCGCTTGCATCGCCGATCATGTAGTCGCCGTACGGACAATCCAATATAGGGATATTATTTTCTTGCATATATAGGAATGAATTAGTGCACCAGTTTTACCTCGTTCCACATGTCGAGCAACATCTCCTGCGCGTCACCGGCGTCATGCATCAGTGCGCAACGGTTGATAATGCTGTTGTCGGCATAATATACGGGATTGAGGTGCAACTTGTGCGTGTCAAGCTCTTTGCCATCGACCTGAATAGGCTCTTCGCCGAAGAAGTACGATGCATTGACCGTCTCCGGCCACTCCTCCTCGTCGTTTTGCGCCGCCAGTATCGTAGCAGCCGCCTTCTTGCCGCCTACGCACGATACATAACCTATTTCCGTCATGTTAGCCAATGCGTTGTCGGCGCGGCACATATAGTCGATGAAGTAGGTAGCCGCTTTTGTGTTCTTGGCATACTTGGGAATGACCCAGCCGTCAAACCATACGTTCGATCCCTCTTTCGGAACGATATAGTCAAGCAGAACGCCCGTCTCGGCAGCCTCCTCTATGGCAAATTGTGCGTCACCCGACCAGCTGAGGTTCAGCCATGCTTTGCCTTTGGTCATCTCTTCCTTGCCGAAGTCAACCTCCCAGCCGCAAATCTGCTTCTTGGCCTGAATCAGTATCGACTTGACTGCCTCTATACGATCCGGCGTGATATTCTTCACCAGATCTTCGCGGGTCACTTCGCCAAATTCGATTTCCTTGGCGTAAGCAAACAGTACCAGCACCGAATAGACATCGCGGAACGCGTCTTTCATCAGAATACGGTTCTCAAATTTCGGGTTCAGCAACGCGCCCCATGACTCTAAATCTTCGCGGTTGACATGTTGCGGGTTGTAGATGAAGCCCGTCGTGCCCCACATATAGCCCGCTGTATAATCACTCACGTGGATGTCAGGACGCGGAGCCATCTGTTGGAATTTCTCCACAACAAACGGCGAGATATTGTCGAAGTAATTGATCGAGTCCGGAATCAGGTCTTTCCGAATCGGCTGAATCAAGTCTTTCTTGAGCATACGCTCAATGATATACTCCGACGGACAGAACACGTCGTAATCCTCACGGCCGACCTCTATCTTGGTCAGAGCCGTTTCGTTGATGTCGAACGTCTCATAGACCAGCTCCACTTTCTCGCCGGTCTGCTCGTAATACCATTTCTCGAAATCGGTCTTGACGTTTTCGTCGATGTAGTCTGCCCAGTTGAGCACTTTCAGTTGATGAGCACGGTCGTTGCCGCCGCATGAACTAAATAGGATGGCTGCGAAAGCCAATACAGAAAGGAAAACTTTTTTCATTGCTTTACTGATTTTGTTGTTTTTTATCTCGAATATTTATAATTATCAATGCCGTGAGCATCACCAGCAGGATGATGGTGAACAGCGGACGCAGTTCAGGCGTCAGTCCGCCTTTTCGCGCGTCGGAGTAGATAAACGTACTCAGCGTCTCCAGTCCGCCGCTGCCCTTCGTAAAGAATGTCACGCCGAAATCATCTACACTAAGTGTCAGAGCCAAAATAAACCCGCTCAACATTCCCGGCCACAGTTCCGGCAACATGACCATGCGTAGCGCTTGCGCTGGTGTCGCGCCAAGGTCGAGCGCCGCCTCGTAGGTATTCGGGTTCATCCGGCTCAGACGCGGCAGCACACTCAACACGACGTACGGCGTACAGAACACCACATGTGCGATACAAACCGTTGCCAGCCCCTGACTCAAGCTAAGTGCCACAAACAGCAAAAAGAGCGAGATACCCGTAATGATGTCGGGGTTAATCATCGGCACCGAGTTCAACAGACTCACCACTTTGCGTTGGCGTGCTCGCATGTTATAGATTCCTATAGCCGCCAGCGTACCTAATATTGTGGAGCAGAATGCGGCTATCAATGCTATCACTACTGTGTACCAGATGGCACTGTTCAGACCTGCATCGGCTTTCCCCGTAAACAGGTTCGCATACAAGTCCAGCGAGAATCCAGTCCAGTTACCCAGAATCTTGCTGCCGGTAAACGAATAGACGGCTATCAGCGCTATGGGCGCATACAGCACGAGAAGCAACAGCCACAGATACAGTTGTGAACCGTAATGACGACGCATTCCCATCCGTTTGCGGCGAAGTGTCTCTTGCTCCACTGCCGTCAGATTCTTTTCTTTCCGTCGTTGGATGACTATTACGCACGCATAGACGATTCCTGCCGCGAGCAGCAGTCCGGCGAATACAAGCCATATCCATCCAAGACTCCGGTGTACATCAACCGTCTGGTGCAGGTATTCCTCGAAAGCATCGTAGGCATTGCCTGCCAGCACTTTCTGCGAGCGGTTCTTGGGCAAGGCGCGCTTGCGCCAAACCGTCCATGCCACTTTCTCCGAATCGGTATAGTGAAACACGCTGTCACCCCATGCTTCTATGCCCGCTATCGGACTGTCTGCGAACACAAAGTCCAAACTATCTAACCCTTGTACCTTGTACTTTGTACTTAGTACCTTGATATTCACTTTCTCCGCCGCATAATGCTCCGGGAAGGTGTCAAGTACCGCTACTTTTCCCGTCGCACCCACATGCAGTTCATACGTCAGTTTCGACTGTGACCTCAATGGACAAAGAACAAAGAACAACAGACAAACGACAAGAATAAACTTGCCCATTGTAACCGGTCCTTTGTCTTTCAGCGAAGCGGTCTTTTGTTTTTTAGCGAAGCGGTCTATGTTCATACCAGCCCTCCTTTCTCCCCGCCGGTGCTGTCATGCTCACCGAAGAACGACGTCAGTCCGATAATAACGAGCAGCAACAAGCTCAATACTGCCCCGTAGTTCAGCAAATCGGTCGTAGTAATATAATCCTGTATCAACGAGCCGAACAACTTGATATTGTTATGCGTCAATAGCTCTGCGATTGCAAAGGTCGAAACGGTCGGCATAAACACCATGACCACACCGCTATACACACCGGGCATACTCAGCGGCACGATGATTTTCCAGAAGCAGGTCCAGCGGTTGGCACCCAGATCCTGCGCCGCTTCCACCAGCGAGTTGTCCATCTTCTGCAGCGTGTTGTATATCGGGTAAATCATAAACGGAAGGTAGTCATAGCACAAGCCGAACAGCAATGCACCTTCGCCTAACGGAAGCCCGCACATATTGAACAGTTCCACAGTCGCCACGGTCCGCAAAAGGAAGTTGATCCACATTGGCAGGATGAACAGCATGGCCATCACCTTCGGTGTACGGAAATCTTCTTGCGCCATGATATAGGCAGCCGGATAACCGATAACCAGACATATCAGCGTATTCAGCACCGCTATCATTACTGAGTACAGGAAAGTCTGTATCGCCTCGCTGTGACCGAAGAATTTGGCGAAGTTACGAAGCGTAAACTGTCCGTCGATATCCGTGAAAGCGTAGTAGCCTACCAATATCAGCGGCAGCACCACAAACAAAGCCATGAACAGCACATACGGCCATGCCCATGTCCTACGCGAAGAGAATATCTGAACCAGTTTAGTCATTTTGTTCAATCCTTTGTACCTTCTTCATTGTCACTTTGTACCTTCTCAATCTTTATGTCCTTCGGCTTGATAACGATTCCCACGCGGTCGCCGTCATCCCATACGTCGGTTGTGTTCACATACAAGTCATATCCCTCATCCGTACGGATAGTCAGGTGATAGTGGTTTCCTTTGTACAGAATGAAATGCACCTCACCGCTCAACGTACCTTCTTCTTCGTAGTCTTGCAGGTCTATGTCGCGGAACTTCACGCGCACTTGCACTTTGTCGCCCGCCTCCAGGCCTTCCAACTGTTTCCCTTCCACATCCCATTCTGCTTCCAGAAAACGCACTTTGCCGTTCTTCAGCACCTCGCCGTCGAAGTAGTTGTAGACATGGTGTTCTTTCTTCATGATTTGGATGTCCTCGGGACGAACCAGCATACCCACTTCCGTGCCGGGCAGGAATTCGTGGTAATCCTGAATCAGAAATTCATAGCCGTCCGGCGTCAGCACACGCATCTCGTAATGTACTCCCTTGAAGATACAACTCTGCACCTCGCCATACCACTTCGTAAATCGGCCTTTCGGCACCCTGTCTTCCGGATCCACATCATCATTATCGGCTTTCGACTTTTGACTTTCGACTTTCGACTCCCAAATATAAATGTCTTCCGGCCTTATCACTACATCCACAGGATTGTTTTCGCCGAATCCCTCGTCTATACAGTCAAACTGCTTCCCGCAGAACTCCACTTTCCGGTCGCGGATCATGGTGCCGGACAAGATGTTGCTCTCGCCGATAAAGTCGGCTACAAAGCAGTTTTGCGGCTCGTTGTATATATCGGTCGGTGTGCCCGTCTGCTGAATTTTCCCTTCGTTCATCACTACCACGCGGTCGCTCAACGTAAGTGCCTCTTCCTGATCATGCGTCACGTAGATAAACGTGATACCTAACTTCTCATGCAGTTCTTTCAACTCGATCTGCATGTCATGACGCATCTTTAGATCCAGTGCCGACAGCGGCTCGTCCAACAGCAACACCTCCGGTTTGTTCACGATAGCACGCGCAATGGCTACACGCTGTTGCTGACCTCCGCTCAGGGTGTCCACTTTGCGTTCTTCATAGCCGGTCAGGTTAGCCATCTTCAGCGCCTGACGCACTTTTTTCTTGATCGTCGCAGGATCCTCTTTCTTCAGTTTCAGACCGAAAGCCACGTTGTTGAACACGTTCAGGTGGGGGAATAGCGCGTATTTCTGAAACACCGTATTCACCGGACGCTTGTAGGGCGGCGTCTTCGTTACGTCTTCGCCCTTCAGCAGGATGTCGCCCGAACTGGCTACCTGGAAACCGGCAATACAACGCAGCAACGTCGTCTTGCCGCAGCCCGAAGGACCGAGTATCGTCACAAACTCACCTTTCTTCACTTGCAGACTCACGTCGTCCAACGCAAACTTACCGTCCTCGAACTGTTTCGAGACGTGATTTACCTCAATGATATATTCCGATTTTGCCATGTATCCGATTAACGTTTTTTCGCAATAGCGCACAAAGGTACTGCTTTTTTTTGATATACGCAAAAAAATGCAATTATTTCGTGATTTTTCGTGTTCTTTTTTCGTTTATCCGTAAAACATGGCACTTATCTGCCCTTGCTCGCACAGTAAAACACTCCCCTTCTGAGAAGGGGCCGGGGGATGTCTCTCCTCTCTCATTGTATCGACCATATATGGGCGATCTTCGTTCTCCCCCTTTGAGATGGGGTCGGGGGGTGTCACCCTATCTGCACAATATATTAGGATTTTATTAGGCGATTATTAGGTTATTATTAGGCTATTATTAAGTTTTTAATAGGCGGCTACTATAACGTCACTATACTATCACTATAATACAATCCGCCGAAACTTATTCCGGCAACTGATTCGGATTTGCGGAACGGACTCAATCAAAAACGTTCTTTTGCGGATGGGGAACGCAAAAGCACGAGCAGGGGGCACTGCATTTTTTGGTGAGTAGCATCCGCTAAAAATCCGCAAAGTAATAATCCGACCTTTCGGCTTTCGACTTTCGACCAAAAAAAAATATTCATTATTCATTATTCATTGAAAAAATCCATTTTTTTTTGCATATATCAAAAAAAAGCAGTACCTTTGCAGCCGATTTTGAAAACGAAAGTGCGTTTACGCGCACGCCGCGATGGTGGAATCGGTAGACACGAAGGACTTAGATTCTAAACATTTGAGTTTATGAGTAAACGAAAATGGACAGATCAGGATTTTGTTGATGCGGTACAATCAAGTTTGTCATACGCCCAAGTATTAGGCAAACTTCACTTGCGGCCGGCGGGCAGCAACTACGATACCGTTAAGCGCAAAATCGCCGAGTTAAAAGGTAATGAGTGCTCAAGGAGAAATCCTTGAAGTAGAAGTGGGCTAATTCGGTGAAGGTGACAGCCTTATAAATGTCAATAACGCCGAGCTAAGTGGTGACCGAATGGAAACCTAAATGTGTAGAGACTATACACCCACAACCTAAGTCCCTGCGGATATGGTTAAGACATAGTCCAAGCATTTCGCTGATTGATCTAAGGCGATTTGTACGAAAATCCTTTGGCCAGTGATGGCTGTGTGGGTTCAAGTCCCACTCGCGGTACAAAATGACACAACCTTGCATCATGCTTGCATGAATGTGGGGTTGTTGCATTTTCACGTAGTGCGCAGGGATTTACGAAGAAAGTCCCACTCGCGGTACCAAGCAAAATCAGACGAAATGTGGCGGCCTTGAGGTCGCCACATTTTGTTCTTTATTCGCTGATTGTCACCTGCAAGCACCGGCATTCGCCACCTGCCGGTTCTCCGGCTTCTTCCGGCGGATATGCCCGCTCGTATTCCGTTGCAGCAAGGATAAATGCGCCTAAGACCTTACCTTCTGTATAGTCGCTCGTCTTCCCCGTATCACTGCCGGACAGATAATAATTGGCTGTTCCGTTGCGTTCAGAACTTAGGCCTGCGGACTTGCAACAATTAATCAACGCATAGTCATTACCATCTCCAACACTGGTTTTCAGGAACTGGTTGATCAAACCTTGATAGCCTTTCTTTGCAGCCGCTTCGTATTTAGCTCGATCTAAGTATCCCAAACGGATACCTTTAAGGAACGTAGAAACAAAGATGGCAGATGCGGATGACTCCAGATAATTAGCTTTGGAGCAGCCGCCCGGCGTTACACCGTTTCCGTATTGCAAGAGTTGGCACCAGCATCCTGTGGTAGGATCCTGACGGGCTAACAAACCGTCTGCCACGGCCTCCAACTGACGTTTGAACTCTAAATAGTCTGCATCCGCACCGTTCTTACCAATCTTGTCCATTTGCTCCAAGATATCTACCAACGCAAAGAAATACCATCCGGCTGCGCGTCCCCAGAACTCGCTGCTCACGCCATAGTGAGGATTTGTTGCATACGTGTCTGTATGGTCCGCCCAGTTGGTAGTCTGGCTGCTTGTCGGATTAGCGGAGAAAGCATGGTATAGCAATTTCTTTTCACTATCCCAAAGCCTGTTCCAGCACATGTCAAACTGCTTGCGGATGATAGCCCAGTCGCCGGCTGCCGAACCGGATATATAGCGTCCGTCAGCGACCATCATCGCCAACAATGCCGGACCCATATACTGGCCATCCAACCATAACTGGTTTTCATAGCTGCTTTTGTGCCACCAACCGCCTTCGTAGGTACTGCTGTTCCCGCAAAAGGTATTGGATGTCGCGGAAGAAATAACATAGTCATCGTTATGATTCGACAATCCCGTCAATGCTTTCCCCTTCGCGGTTGCGCAATGATCAGCAACCGTTGCATTCTCAAACTTAGCACCCGGTTTCGTCAAGTCGTAAAGCCCGAAATACAGTTTGCACGCATTCAAGTCGTCCAAAGAAGCCCCGCTATGGGTAGTATTATAATACGCCTCTCCATAAGCCTGAATACTATAGAACCACGGCGCAGCCCAGGTGCTGTCTTTGTACAAATCCACACATTCCAGAACCGCCTTGGCTACCAATCCCGGTACATAGTCAAAGCCGCGTTCTGACTCAGAGTTAGCCAATTTGGAACCGGATCCATCATACTTGGCAAAGCCGGCTTTTGTAGTATTCGCCTTGAAGTGATACAGACAATTGTCTATCACCAAGCGGGAATACCGCACCGTAGGATCAAACGTCACATCTCCCGCTTTCACTATTTGCGATGCGCAAACGGCCAACACCAATAGTGCCACTATGAACAGATTTCTTTTCATAACGCTTATTCTGTTTACGGGTTGTCTTATTCCTTATTATTTACTACGCGTCTGCGCGTCCGCACGCCTACATACGCGAGCGCGAGCAACAACAGTGGCCATACGGCATCGCCTATCGGCTGCCATTCGCCCTCTTCTTCATCATCGTCGCCCGGCGTACCCGGATTACCGTCTCGCCTCAAAGTACGCGCACTGCCCGGCATATACGCATCCTCGTTGACCGAGCCATCGTCGTTCAGCATCGACTCCTGACGCGACGCAGATATCTGTCCGGTAAACGAACTGGTCGATTGGAAACTGCTTGCAGGGACAACGGCTCCTTGAAAAGCAGCCTCCTGACGCTGACCGCCGGTCATGTAAGACGGATAATCTATAGCCTGTGCCTGCCAGACGCCCGTAAGCGCCGGCAGCACAGCCATCATAATCATTACTACGGTATTTCGCAACATATTCGTCTTCATAATGTTTCTCCTTTCTTCATTAAACATTAAACATTCAACATTAAACATTATTTCACCACTTTTCCTGTTGCGTCATACAACGTGCCGTTAATCAGGATATACATCTTGTCGTTAATCAGCAGTTTGCGCGCCTTTGTACTTTGTCCATTGTCACTTTGTACATCCTCAACTCCTGTTCCTATCTCTTGGCCGTTCGTACGAGTGATGATAAAGCGCTCGTGTTTCTGCTTGTCGTTCGTCATGAACCAGTACGTAGCGCCTGTCTGAATCGGTGAGTACATCTTGGTTTCGGTATCGTACAGATAGAGCGGTTCGTAGCCGTTCAGGTATTCGAAGTGGAGCGTGTAAGCCTCGTCTTCGCCTGCGCGGAAGCCGATCACCGTTCCTTCCAGCTCCGGAATAGCCGAGACGCTGTTCTCCGTCCCTTCGCTGTCCAACGTGTAGATGTACAGGGCAGACTCGTTGCCGTCCCACTTGTCGCCGTCCCAACCATTGTCGAAGCCCGTCGAGAAGTCTTCGCGAGCGAGTAGCAGCAGCTTGTCGTCGTATTTCTCGCCGCTCACTTTGATCTTCAGCACTTCCGGTTCGTTGTTGTCAACGGCAGCACGACGTGCCGGCGCATGCATCTCGCCGCTCAATATGCTGCTACGCGTCGTTCCGCGTACGTGACGGTCATAATCGAGGTGCAACACACCTGCTGAATCGCTTGTATTCTTCACGAAGAAGCCTTGCAGCGACGGGATATGGTCACTTGTACCTGTATAGTCAGCCGCATGAATCGGTACAGTCACATAGGTACTTGGAGCATATTTATCCGCTGTTTCTGTATGACCGGACGTATAATCTTTATCCACACCGGCGTTGAAGAAATATACATTGCCAAGTAGATTCTCAAAGTCATCGTCTGCAAATGCACCTATACTGATCGGTGCCGTCCAACTATTGCCGACAACCATATTCTCACCTGCCGGCACGGCAATATCCTTTGTTCCGGTAGCGGCCAATACACCTTCCATCCAATAGGTATGGCCATAGTCTTCCTGCGTGATGCAATAACCTGTCCACGGATTCATCTCACCGCCCTTCTTCACTTTCTGCCAACCGTAACTACCAGCCTCGGCTATCCAGCTCCAGCTGTAAATCCAACTGCCGTAGTAGTTGTACAGCGCATTCGCCGATTCGAACGGCGAACCGATATACTGGTAGTTCTTCACACCTTTCTCCGAATCGGTATAATCTATATAGCCCTTGCTATACATTGCCACACCTGCTTTCGTGTCGCCGGCATTGTTATTTAAGATGAGTGTACCGTTGCCATCAATTGTAGAACCGATAGACAAGTCTGCTACCTCCGTCGGGCTGATTTCTGTACCATCCAGACGACGGATGGTACTTCCTACCTCCAGGCCGCTACCGACCGGAATATCAATGCTACCGCCTTCCAGAATACGAACCGTACGAACTTTCGCATGCGGCATATCTACCGTTGCATGTGCGGCAATCTTCACCTCGGTATCCTTACCAGGCTGCAAGATCCAGTCCGGTCCCCAGTTGGCGGCAGTACTCCATTTGCCGTCACCCTTATATCCTGTACATGCAGGACATTTTGACGCATATTCCGAGGCAGACATAGAGTTGCCCTCGCCGTTGGTAAAGGTGAACGAGCAGTCTGCAACCGGCGTGATTGTAGCATCCGAGAGCAGGTATTCCAGACTCCTCAGTACCACTTGACGTCCTGTTTCTGTCAACTTGCTTTGTGCACCGCAGTTTACGGAGAACAGAATCATACGTGCCTCCAGATTTACCTGACGCTCGGCAGCAGCCACTAACATTACATCATTGCTTCCCGAAGTCCATGTCACATAACCATCAATCGGGAAACTATCTCTTGCTATTGCATCATTATGAATCAAACCAATGGTCACAAAGCCTTCTGCCGCATCAATCGGGAAGCCTTGCATACCCTTACTGCCCTCATGACCCGGACCCTCCAGCATGGTATAGACAATCTGGCTATGGTCGCCGGCATCCTTCTGGATATGGTCGGATGCCTCTTTCAAGTCATCGAACATCGGGTGCGCATAACATACAATGTTGAGACGCAGGCGGCTCTGCTTCGGAACTTCCGGTTGTGCCATAAAGCCCTTGGCTGCCCACTTGGACGGACTCTTGTGTACCATGTGCGTCTTGAAGGTGAACAACGGACGATAGTCACAAAGGTCTGCCATATCATCCAATATCGTTGCCGCTGCATCGCTCTTCGAAGCCTTCGGATAGTCGGTCAGGAAGAGGATATCGAACGGCTCGTAATTCAGTTTGTTGAACTCGGCATAACCGTTTACCGGTGTTACGATATAGTTCTCTTTCAGTCGGGTATAGAGTACCCATTCCTGTGTCTTGTCAAACGAAGTATTACCTGTCTGCACGCAAAGGTCGGCCTTGTTGTAACCGGTAAGGAAGTCACCGCCGACAACCAGATTGCTTGTCTTACGTGTACCGTCGCCGTTTGCACCGGAGCAGATGAGGGCCAGTGTCGGAATATTCTTATTAATCACGTGGATCGTGATAGAATCCTTATATATATTGCTTATATTGCCTTCGCAATCCGCCGCCTTACATGTCAGTACCAATTCATCGTTGAGAGCGTACTTACCATACATTTTGTTCAAATCCAGTAATACGGTATCCGCACTCATCACAAACGCATTGGATGTCGTTACATCCGTAGCGGCTGACCCGTTACGCGACAACTCCATCTTGAAGTGCTTTCCTTCCAACGTTGTTCCTGAGTTCTTGATGGTGAACAAGTGGCGGTAACGCATGATGGAGGTCTCATGATAAACGCTGTCCAGATGGTAGTACTGGAACGGAGTCAGGCGCTCTACCTCCGGTTCTGCGGTCACACTCGTAACAGTTGCCGAGTTGCTTGACGGACTCACGCAACCGCCTACACTTGTGCGCTCCACGGAATAAACACCTGTCAGCGAAACTGTATAGGTGCGGTCTGTAGCACCGCTGATTGCTTCTCCGTCACGATACCATTGATACGTACCGTCTGAGAAGTTAGTTGTGCCATCTTGCATCTTCGCCTCCAGCGTTATCGAACTGTTGCATCCACCGAGATTGGTTCCGTCGGCAGCTATTATCTTCGGTGCCTCGTCGGAGCAACTAACCGTTATCGTGTAACTGCCTTCGCTGTCGCAGTACGTTGCATCTCCGGCATACGCAGCCGTGATAACTACTGTACCCGCTTTGTCTTGGAAGTTCACCGTTCCGTCGTCATCCACCGTAGCAACCGTCTCATCCGACGAGGTGTAGGTGATGGTTGGCTGCGGGGAAAGGGCGACACCGCTGGACTTGACAGTGAATGTCGGCTCGGTGAACGAATCGCCTATCTCATAAGATACACTCGACGAACTTGGATCCACGGTTGTCTTCGTACAGTTCTCATTATAGGTGAAGCAGACTTGGTGGATATATATCGTATTGCTACTTATTCCGCAATCGCCCAAACGGCGACCTACACGGAACGCGTTCACATTAGCAGGCAGATTGATGACATGATCTGCATAGGCCGTTGTCATGCCCGTCAGATTCTGATCTGTCCAGTTGGCACCGCCGTCCGTCGAGTAACTATATGCCGCTGT
>JAFPJV010000058.1 GCA_017425065.1 Paludibacteraceae bacterium | reverse complement strand
GTGATTAGCAACCTGCCGAACATATTGGATGTGAACAACCTGATCGACCTGATTGCTTCCATGGGCGTGACCGTTGAGAAACTGTCCCGGGGCAAATATGCCTTCACGGCACGTAATTTGGACACGGCATATCTGCGCAGCAAGGACTTCTTGCAGAAGTGCAACCGTCTGCGCGGTTCGGTCATGATTATAGGTCCGCTGTTGGCGCGTTTGGGCGAAGTGACGTATGCCAAACCCGGTGGCGACAAGATAGGCCGTCGTCGTCTGGATACGCATTTCCAGGGCATGGTCAATCTGGGCGCACGCTTCAAGTATGACAAGGAACTGTTGGCATACCGCTTCGAAGCCAAACAACTGAAAGGCCGCTATATGCTTCTGGACGAAGCGTCTGTGACCGGAACGGCCAATATCATCATGGCTTCTGTGCTGGCAGAGGGGACAACAACCATCTACAATGCCGCGTGCGAACCGTATCTGCAGCAACTGTGCCGTTTGTTGAATGCCATGGGCGCCAAGATAAGCGGAGTAGGGAGCAACTTGCTGACGATTGAGGGTGTGAAGGAATTGCACGGAGCGCAACACACCTTATTGCCGGATATGATTGAGGTGGGTTCGTTCATCGGCATGGCAGCCATCACGGGTTCGGAACTGCGTATTTGCAATGTGTCGTACAACGACCTCGGTATCATTCCCGACGCTTTCCGCCGTTTGGGAGTGCGTATTGATGTGGACGGCGACGATATCATTATTCCTGCGCAGGAGCACTATCAGATAGAATCGTTCCTGGATGGCTCCATTCTCACCGTGGCCGATGCGCCGTGGCCCGGACTGACGCCGGACTTGCTCAGCGTTATGCTTGTGGTGGCTACGCAGGCTCGCGGTTCGGTGCTGATACATCAAAAGATGTTCGAGTCGCGTCTGTTCTTTGTCGATAAACTGATCGACATGGGTGCGCAAATCATCCTTTGTGACCCGCACCGTGCTGTTGTTATTGGCCATGACCATGCCCGCAAACTAAAACCCAACCATATGACTTCGCCGGATATCCGTGCCGGTATCGCCATGCTGATTGCCGCTATGTCGGCCGACGGCGTAAGCAAGATAGACAACATCGACCAGATCGACCGTGGTTACGAGGACATCGAGCACCGCTTGAATGCCATCGGAGCATGTATCCGCCGCGAAAATTGAATATTGTAAAAATTCATAGGATATGGCAAGTGTTAATTATCAATCCATGACATTCGATACGTATATCTCGGCCGATCGTATTGCCGGGCGTGTACGTGAGTTGGCGCAACAGTTGGCCAACGACTATGCCGGTTGTACGCCGCATTTTATCTGCGTACTGAATGGTGCTGTGTTTTTCTTCACCGATCTGCTTCGTGCGCTGCCTATCGATTGCACCATATCGTTTACCCAGCTTCGCTCATACAACGGCACCGAATCCACCGGCGAGATAGAAGTGGTCAAGCCTATCGACGTGGATGTGCGCGACCGTGATGTGATTATCGTGGAGGATATCGTGGAGACAGGTCTGTCGATGCACTATCTCAAGTCGGTGTTGGAGGCGCAAAAGCCGCGTTCCGTACGCGTCATATCGCTGCTTTACAAGCCCAGCGAACTCCATTACAAGGATGCTGCACCCGACTACGCGGGCTTTGAAATCTCGCGTGAGTTTGTCATTGGCTATGGATTGGATATCAACGGCATCGCCCGTAACTTGCCGGATATATATACATTGAGAAAATGAAAAAACTATTTTTTGTCATACTCGCCTTATTGCCTCTATCGCTGGTTGCGCAGATCGTGAAGCCTGTTACGTGGAGCGGAGAGCCGTTCGGTGACAGTGTGCGGATCAAGGCGGAGATAGAGCCCGGTTGGCACATGAATATCATCGAGTTTGGCGAACATGAGTTTGAACAGGAGTTCGCGGATTCGTTTGTTATTACCATTGCCGCCAACGAACTCACACCAATCCGGTACAACGCTTGCGACGATAAGATGTGTACCGCGCCGGAAGTGTGGGAATATACAGAAGCCTACTCCCAGCCTCTCTCTGAAGGGAGCGGAGAAAATAGTTCCCTTCCATTTAGGGAAGGGTCAGGGTTAGGCTCTCTCCTTTGGATATTCATTTTAGGTTTCCTCGGTGGATTATTGGCCATCTTTACGCCTTGCGTGTGGCCGATTATTCCGATGACGGTCAGTTTCTTCCTGAAGAAAGGCGGCGGACGAAAAGATGCCATTCTGTATGGTCTGAGTATCATTGTGCTGTACGTCGGGCTTGGTCTTTTGGTCACGATATTGTTTGGCGCATCTGCCCTCAACGACCTTAGTACCAACGCTATAGTGAATATCTTCTTCTTCCTGCTGCTGGTCGTTTTTGCTCTTTCGTTCTTCGGACTGTTTGAGATCACACTGCCGTCATCATGGTCCACGGCGCTGGATAGCAAGGCGCGTAGTACCGGCGGATTGCTGAGTATATTGCTGATGGCGTTCACGCTGGTTATTGTCTCTTTCTCATGTACCGGCCCGATTATCGGAACGTTGCTGGTAGAGGCAGCCGGCAAGTCGCTGTTGGCACCCACGTTGGGTATGTTGGGCTTTGCCATCGCTTTGGCGTTGCCGTTCTCGCTGTTTGCCATGTTCCCCGAGTGGATGAAACAGGCACCGAAGTCTGGCGACTGGATGACATCGTTCAAGGTGGTTCTGGCGTTTTTGGAATTGGCTTTGTCGCTCAAGTTCCTCTCTGTTGCCGACATGGCGTACGGCTGGGGCATACTGCCGCGCTGGCTGTTCCTGGCAATATGGATTGCCTGCTTTGCAGGCATCGGCATATACCTGTTATGGAATATCCGCCAAGTGTCTCTGACGCGTAAAATCATCCGTCTGGTGGTGCTTGTGCCTTCTTTCGCTTTCGCTATTTACCTCGTGCCAGGCTTATGGGGCGCACCGGTGAAAGCGGTGAGTGCCTTTGCGCCGCCGATGGCAATTGAAGGCCGCGAAGTCTTCCATAACTACGACGAAGGTCTTGCTTATGCCCGCCAGACCGGAAAACCGATCATCATCGATTTCACCGGCTACGGCTGCGTCAACTGCCGCAAGATGGAAGCGTATGTATTGGATAACGACAGCGTCAAAGCCCGTTTGCAGAACTACGTGTTCATCGAACTTTTCGTCGATGACCGGAGAGTCTCTGGAGGCGAAAATGCTTCAGGCGAGTCCAATGGAGACATTAACTCCCGCATCCAGCGTGAGCAGTTCGGCTCGAATGCCCAGCCGTATTACGTGCAGTTGGACAAAGACGGGAAGCAGGTTGGCGAAGCCATGGCATTCACTACGGATCCTATGGAATTTATCAATTGGCTAAAATATTAAGAGATATATGCAATTTTCGAATTCTCAAATTTTCAAATCTTCAAATCACAAATCTTACGACACGCGTCGTCCGCCGGAGAAAGAGATGGTCTTTGGTCTTCGGGCTGTGATAGAGGCCATCGATGCCGGCAAGGTGCTCGACAAAGTACTGATGCGCCGCGACATGAATTCGGCTGTCGGACGCGAGTTGCAGCAGAAGCTGTCCGGCACGGCTACGAACATCCAGCGGGTGCCCGTGGAGCGTCTCAATCAATATACCGACAAGAACCATCAGGGCGTCATCGCTTTTCTCTCGCCGGTCGAGTTCTGTCCGATTGACAGCCTTGTGCAATCGCTTTATGATGAGGGCAAGACGCCTTTGCTTGTGGTGTTGGACGGCGTGACCGACGTACGCAACTTCGGAGCTATCGCCCGTACTTGTGCATGCGCCGGCGTACACGGATTGGTTATTGCTTCGCGTAGCAGTGTGGCGGTCAACGGCGATGCCATCAAGACGTCTGCCGGTGCGCTCTTCTCGTTGCCTATCTGCAAGGTGGAGAATATGCAGGAGTGCCTGCAATACTTGCGGGATAGCGGCTTGCGCGTTGTGGCTGCCACCGAACATACCGACCGCCTCTATACCGATTGCGATCTGACAGGCCCGACGGCTATCGTCATGGGTTCGGAGGAACATGGTATCTACGGTCCGAATTTGGATCTGTGTACCGACCGTGTCAAGTTGCCGATGACCGGTGTCATCGAGTCGCTCAACGTCTCCGTTGCGGCAGGCGTGTTTATTTACGAAGCTATTCGTCAACGAAACAATATTTAGTTAACCATAGTATTAATCTGTTAATTTTTTGAAAAAATGGACAAACAGACTCAAATGTATGTGGAGGCTTTTATGGCCGACCTCATCAGTAAGAATCCAGGCGAGCACGAGTTTCATCAGGCTGTTCGCGAAGTAGTAGAATCCGTAGCGCCGATGATCATGGCGTATCCTTATCTGCGCGAGCAGAAAGTGATGGAGCGTATTGTAGAGCCCGAGCGCGTTATTATGTTCCGCGTGCCTTGGATGGACGATCAGGGCGAGGTGCAGATCAACCGCGGTTTCCGTGTTCAGATGAACTCGGCTATCGGCCCGTACAAAGGCGGTATTCGTTTCCATGCGAGTGTCAACCTCTCTATCATGAAGTTCCTTGCCTTTGAGCAGACCTTCAAGAACGCCCTGACGACGCTTCCGATGGGCGGTGCCAAAGGTGGTTCGGACTTCTCGCCGCGCGGCAAGAGCGATGCCGAAGTGATGCGTTTCTGTCAGTCGTTTATGACCGAGTTGCAGCGTCATATCGGAGCAGATACCGATGTTCCGGCAGGTGATATCGGCGTTGGCGGCCGTGAGGTAGGCTTTATGTTCGGTCAGTACAAACGTCTGCGTGACGAGTTCACCGGTACGCTTACCGGCAAGGGACAGACATGGGGCGGCAGCCTGATGCGTCCGGAGGCAACGGGTTATGGCGCTTGCTATTTCGCCGAGGCGATGTTGGCTACTCGTGGTGAATCGTTCGAAGGCAAGAAGGTTTGTATCTCCGGCGCGGGTAACGTAGCGCAGTTTGCAGCACAGAAGGCTATGCGTCTCGGTGCCAAGGTGCTCACTTTGAGCGACAGCGACGGCTTTATCTACGATCCCGAAGGACTCAACGAAGAGAAGATGGAATATGTGTTTGAACTCAAGAACGTCCGTCGCGGACGCATCAAGGAGTATGCCCAGAAGTATCCGCAGGCACAGTATTTTGCCGGCGAGCGTCCTTGGCGTATTCCGTGCGACATCGCCATGCCGTGTGCTACGCAAAACGAGATTGAGCGTGCCGACGCCGAGAACCTGCTTAAGAACGGTTGCTTCTGCGTGACCGAAGGTGCTAACATGCCGACTACGCCGGATGCTATCGCACTCTTCCAAGGCGCTAAGATCCTCTATAGCCCGGGTAAGGCCTCCAACGCCGGTGGTGTAGCTACCTCCGGTCTCGAGATGAGCCAGAACTCGATGCGTCTTAAGTGGACCGCCGAGGAGGTAGACCAACGTCTGCGCACCATCATGGCCGATATCCACGCCGCCTGCCTCAAGTACGGCACGGAAGAGGACGGCTATATCAACTACGTCCGTGGTGCCAACATCGCCGGCTTCATGAAGGTCGCCAACGCCATGGTAGAGCAAGGCTTGGTATAATGTATCCGCCATGCATGGCGGATTATAATAATGACAACCGATTGGTATTCATATTGGAAAGAACGTGGCGGACTGTTGAGTAGCGCTCATCGTCCACACAAGACCTGGAAGGATTACAAATCCCCGGGAATCTACCTTATTACAATCGTCACGCATGCACGCAAGCGCGTGTTTGGCGAACTGAATAACAATCTATCCGCTCCCTCTGTTGTATTGACCAATCTTGGCCAATACACAGAGAAAGCGTGGTTACAGACTTTTGAGAAGCAAACCGCCCGCGACCGTCATATCCGATCGCTTGGCTATCAGGTCATGCCCGACCATTTCCATGGTATCCTTCAAGTAGAGCGCCCCTTGGATGTTCCTTTGGGTGAGATCATCCGCGGCTTCAAAATGGGCTGTACACAGGCGTATCGCTCTATGTATCCACCATGTATGGCGGATGATATAGATCGCGAATACCTCGCCCATTCCTCCCGTAAACAGCGCGAGGAATACTATGCCTCCCATGGCATTGAACCGCTCTTTGATGACAACTACGATGATACCATCTGTTACCGCAAAGGTCAACTGGAGAATATCATCAACTACGTACAGGACAATCCTCGTCGGGCTATCATGCGTGCTTTGTATCCCGATTTGTTCCAGCGCCGCCAGCATATTTCGATTGATGAACAGGATTTTGCTGCGTATGGTAATCTCTTTTTGCTAAAGCGCCCTTGGAAAGAACAGGTCTTTTGCCATCGTTGGTTGATGCGAGGCGATCAACGCGACTATAACACCCGCTATGAGACCACCGACACTTTCCAACGCGAACGCGAAGCATGGATTCAAGCCGCTAAGGATGGCGCCGTACTGGTCACGCCGGGAATTTCGAAAGGCGAGCAACAACTGGTCAAGGATTGTATCGAACAAGCGCTCCCGCTTATCCATTTGCAGAAAGAGCCTATCCACGAGGGTTGGAATCCGGAAATGCGTCGCCATCAACTATGTGAGATGGGACAACTGCTCATCCTCTCGCCGTGGCAACTCTCCGAAATGGACGATGTTGACGGAGTCCCTGCAGATACGGACTATAGCAAGTTCCATAACATGAACACCCTCGCCGCCCAAATATGTACAACCACCATCCGCCAACCTTGGCGGGTTAAAAGAAACAACAATGTTTAAATAATGAAGGATAAAAAGCACATAACCATTGATTTTCAAGATGAAAAGGATGTAGAAATACGTTCTTTTCGGATTTCAGGTACGTATGACGGTAATATGGAAGGCTCTTTCCATAGCATTGCTGTGCACATAGTACAGAGATTGTTGGAGCAATCCAAGGAAGATGGCTTTTTATTCCAATTTACACCCGATCAAATAGAAACGTGCGGACAACTACCGTTGCATGTAAAAGAAGACGAACCCATAAAACCTAACGAAAAACTAAAACCATATCGCTTCGAATTGTCGTTAAGAGAGAAGTCACATGACAGCCACTTGACGATAGTTTGGTTTGACGATGCTCCAAGTTTGGAAACATCTCTCAAAGAAATAATTGAAAAACATATACAATCCATTAACTATCACGATTTTGCGAGAGTGATAGATTGGGATAATTTCTAAATATAATAATGTATAATACAAATCAAAAATACTACAATGGAAACATTTGATACGACGAAGAAACCATTAGCAGATTTGCTATGTGATATCAAAACAGGAAAGATTCAACTCCCTGACTTTCAAAGAGGATGGGTGTGGGATGACAACCGCATCAAAGGACTGATTGCATCAGTAATCAAGTCTTTCCCAATTAGTGTTGTCACTCTTCTCGAAACAGGAGAAAACACTTCATTTAAGACAAAACCTGTAGAGGGAGTGAATATATCAAAAGACATTAAGCCGGAGTATTTAATTCTCGATGGTCAGCAGCGTTTGACAAGTTTATATCAAACAATCGTTTCAAATAGTGTTGTCAAAACGAAGAATTCGAAAGGCTATGAAATAAAAAGGTGGTATTATATTGATATGCAAAAGGCCTTGAATCCTGATTTGGATTTAGAAGAAGCGATATTTTCTATCAACGAGAACAAAATAGCCACTCAAAATATCGGTCATGATATTATCTGTGACTTGAGCACACAAGAGAAAGAGTTTGAAAATATGATGTTTCCTGTGTGTATGATTGATGAATTCAGCGAATGGAGATGGCATTTTGAGGAGTATTGGAATTATGATACCGAGAAATTGAGATTCTTAAGTCAGTTTGAACGATATGTTATAAACAATTATAGCCACTATAGTGTGCCTGTGATTGTGATGAAAAAAGAGAATAGCAAAGAAGCTGTTTGTCAGGTGTTTGAAAAAGTCAATACTGGTGGTGTTTCTTTGACGGTGTTTGAACTTCTTACCGCCACGTACGCAGCAAGTGGATTTGATTTGAAGAAAGATTGGGACAATATTCATTCATTATTTACTACTCACAAAGTACTAAAAAATACATGTAATACGGATTTAATTCAAGCTGTAACATTGCTTGCCACTTATAAGAAGAAAATGGCAGCAATGCAGGCAAGTAATGAGGCAGAAAAGATTCCGGCAGTAAGCGCTAAACGGAAAAGCATGTTGGAATTGAAAGTAGGTGACTATGAAGATTCTCGGCAAGAAATTGTCGATGGTTTCATAAAAGCAGCAGAACTACTAACATGTAATCATATATTTACAGCTCGTGATTTACCCTATACTTCTCAACTGATTCCAATGTCAGCAATCATTGCCGTATTAGGAAAAGAGATAGATAATATAGGAAATAAGAACAAGTTAATGCGCTGGTTTTGGTGTGGCGTGTTTGGAGAATTATATGGATCTGCCAATGAAACACGTTATGCCTTGGATATTCAGCAAGTCGTTGCTTGGATACTTAATAACGAGAAAGAACCTCAAACAATATATGATGCGGTATTCTCTCCGTCTCGTTTGCAAACATTAAGAACACGTAATAGTGCTGCATATAAGGGTATATATGCATTGTTAATGGGAGAAAATACAACAGATTGGCTTACGGGAGCAAAAATAGAAATGGAAACCTATTTCCAAAAGTCAATTGATATTCATCATATATTCCCACGACTTTGGTGTGAGAATAATAAGATTTCAAAGAGTGATTATGATACAATTATAAACAAAACACCTCTTTCTAAAGGAACAAATATCTTTGTAGGTGGAGAGGCTCCAAGTAAATATC
>JAFPJV010000057.1 GCA_017425065.1 Paludibacteraceae bacterium | reverse complement strand
ATCGACAACGAATATATCATGTCGCCCAAGGACCTGAAGACGATCGGTTTTCTGAACAAGATGCTGGATGCCGGTGTGCAGGTGCTGAAGATCGAAGGCCGCGCCCGCGGAGCGGAATACGTGAAGACGACGGTGGCATGTTACCGCGAAGCAGTAGAAGCCTGGCAGAAAGGTCTGTACGCAAAGGATGAGGTGATCGAACCCATGATTGACGATTGGAACGAACGCCTGGCACGCGTCTTCAACCGCGGTTTCTGGGACGGCTATTACCAAGGGCAACGATTAGGCGAATGGACACGGCACTACGGCAGTCAGGCTACCCGCAAGAAAGTGTTTGCAGGCAAGTGCACCAACTTCTTCAAACAACTGTCGGTAGCGGAGTTCTACGTGGAAGCCATCCAAGAAGTGAAAGCTACGGACGAGTTGTTGGTGACCGGCGAGACAACCGGTGCATACGAACTGACAGCCGCCGGAATACGCGATGCGGAAGGCAACGCAGCCGAACGGATAGGACAAGGCGAGTTTTTCTCGCTGAAGACCGAAAAACTGATCCACCGCGGCGACAAACTATACGTATTAGCAGAAAACAACTAATCGAAACAAAGACAAGATGAGCACGTCGATACCACTCATATCCTCCCCCATATCCGAGCCGTGGACGGCCTGGATATTGCTGCTGTTGCTGCTGCTTGCGGGGATGGCGAACGTGCTGCAACCGGGCATGGTGGTAAACAGTTTCACCACAATCTTCACCAAGCCGGAACGCCAATACACCGATGCACCACGGACGGCACTCGGGCAGATATGCCTGCAACTGTTCCAATTGGGCACACTCGGCATGGCATACTATCTGTTTTGCTTCCAAACGGGCGATTTCAGCATCGCTCGCTACGGGGTTATCCTGATAGTGACCGGTGCGGTTTATGCGACAAAAGTGCTGATGATGCTGCTGGTAGATTATACCTTCCAACTTCGGAAGAAATGCGCTACGATAGGCATACATTATGCCAACCTGCTCTGTGTGTTCTGCTGCGCGCTGTATCCGATACTGCTACTGATGCACCAATACGGAGCGACCAAGACGCTGCAGGTAATCCTGCTACTGCTTACGGTATTTTTCATCGTGTTAGTGACCGTCAAATACTGCCGTGCGTATCTGATAAAACCCATGGCACTGGTTTATATACTGCTTTTTGTACTGACCGTTGACGTGCTGCCCCTGCTGGCTGCATACTTCGGGACGGAATATATACTTAGTCAAAGTTTTGTGCAATTATGATAAAAAAGATCCTTATTTCACAACCCCGGCCTCTCAACGAGCGCAATCCATACACCGAGATGTCGAAACAGTTTGACGTGGAATTCGATTTCCGCCAACTGATTCACATTGAGGGGCTTGACGCCCGCGAATTCCGCTTGCAACGTATCAATCCGCTGGACTACACCGCGGTAATACTGAACTCCCGCATGGGCATTGAGCACTATTTCCGTATGTGCGAGGAGATGCGATTGAAAGTGCCGGATTCGATGCACTACTACTGTATTTCGGAGACTGTGGGCAACTACCTGCAGAAGTATATCCAATACCGCAAACGCAAAGTCTTCTTCTCGGAGAACAACCGCTTTGAAGACCTGCTGCCAGCCATGTTCCGCCGCCCGCAAGAGAAATATCTGATGGTGCTGAGCGATATTCACAACGACGAACAAATAAACATGTTTGCCGAGCATAATATCACCGTGAAACCTGCCATCATGTACCGTACGGTATCCTCCAAGTGGGATGAAAGCACACCGTTTGACTACGACATGGTTGCTCTGTTTACGCCTTCCGGCGTGAAGTCGATACAGGAGAACTTCCCGAACTGGGAACAAGGCAAGACCCTGATAGCCGCTTTCGGTGTGGGCACAGCACAAGCCCTGGAAGAAGCCGGCTACCGCGTAGATATCCGCGTGCCGAACGAGAAACACCAGTCGCTCACAGCAGCCATACACGATTACTTAGAGCAACACCAAGCGGACGAATAAACGTGGACTGCAAGTTTCCGAAACAGGAGCGTCTATGCGGACAGTTGCGCATCAAGCAACTATATCAGGAAGGCAGGCATTTCGTATGCTGGCCGCTGCGCGTGACCTATCGGTTGTCGGAAGACGATACAACGCAAGTCGTGCTATGGGCACCCAAATCGATATTCAAACATGCCGTTGACAGAAACCGTATGCGACGATTGATGCGCGAGGCATACCGGCTGAACAAACATATCCTGGAGGAAACATGCCCCGACAAGCACTATCAGTTGGCCATGAACTATATCGACCGCGAGCAACAGCCCTATCCCATTATCGAAAAAGCGATGCGGAAAACGATGAAGAGATTGGCAGGAGCCGGTTCCGAAAACAGTTGAACAGGAAAAGAATGGAAGCAAAGACCCTCATACGCAAGGCTTTTCTGCTGCCGGTATATTTCTATCGCGCATGTATCTCGCCCCTGACGCCTCCGTCATGCCGGTTCACGCCGACATGCAGCCAATACATGGTGGAGGCCGTACTGAAACACGGGATATTCAAGGGCGGCTGGCTCGGAATAAAACGTATCCTGCGTTGCAACCCATGGGGCGGAAGCGGCTATGATCCGGTGCCCTAAAAGTCGAAAGTCAAAAGTCGAAAGTCGAAAGAGAAAAGATAAATATGCGCATTGATATTATCACATGTTGCCCGGAATTGCTGGAGTCGCCGTTGAACCACTCCATCATTCAGCGTGCGAAAGACAAAGGACTGTGCGAGATATTCGTACATAACTTGCGCGACTGGACACTGGACAAACATCGCAAAGTGGATGACTACGCCTTCGGATTCGGTGCAGGTATGGTGCTGCAGATAGAACCTATCGACCGGCTCATCACCCATCTGACCTCCGAACGCCACTACGACGAGATTATCTTCACCGCCCCCGACGGCGAACGCTTTGACCAGAAAGCCGCCAACAGCTTGTCGCTCAAAGAGAACATCATCATTCTATGCGGGCACTACAAGGGTGTGGACCAGCGTGTGCGCGACCACCTGATCACCAAAGAATATTCGATCGGCGACTTTGTGCTGACAGGTGGCGAGATGCCCGCGGCGATGATGACAGATGCTATCGTGCGGCTGCTTCCCGGAGCACTGGGCGACGTAGAATCGGCACTCAACGACTCGTTTCAGGACGGTCTGTTGGAGCCTGGCGTCTATACCCGTCCGGCAGAATACAAAGGCTGGCGCGTGCCGGACATATTGCTTTCGGGACATCAGGCCAAAATAGAAGAATGGCTCTACGACGAATCGCTGCGCCATACGCAAGAACGCCGTCCGGATCTATTAGAAGACTAAACGACACAACGGAATACCATGAAAAAGAATATCGCAGTCATAGGAGGTGCCAATGTTGATCTCTCCGCCACGTTGCGCGGCGCATTTATCGCCTCGGATTCCAATCCCGGATTTGTACACATAGGCTACGGAGGTGTAGCACGCAACATCGCCCACAACTTGGCATTGTTAGGCGCAAACGTGCAGTTAGTCAGCTGTTTCGGCAGCGACATATTAGGAGAACTGATACGGCAGGACTGCATCAATCAAGGCTTGCATCTGGATCTGTCCCAACAAATCGGACAAGAGCGCAACGGCATGTATCTGTGCATCAACAACCATGCCGGCGATATGATTGCCGCCGTGGCAGACACCGACATCATGATGCACCTGACACCCGGCTATTTAGAGCAACGCATGGAGCAACTGAACCGTTCGGATTTCATCGTGGCAGACACCAATATTTCAGCCGGGACACTGCAATATCTGATAGAGCATGCAACGGCACCAGTGTTCGTTGACGGCGTGAGTACCGTCAAGGCAGAGCGTGTCACAGAAGCACTCCGCAAAAGCAACAAGAAACATCTTTTTGCGCTGAAACTGAACCAGAAAGAAGCCCTGTCGGTGACCGGCGCCGAGAACTACGAGGAAGCAGCCGTTCATTTGTTGAAACAAGGCGTGGACAATATCTATATCACACTGGGAAGCGAGGGCGCATACTGCTGCAATACAGAGGAACGGTATCATTTTCCCGCCTTGCCCGGCGAAGTGGTAAATACGACGGGTGCGGGAGATGCCTTCCTGTCCGGCGTGGTATGGGCTTACGTGAAAGGGCTCCGTTTTGCGGATACAGCGCAATACGGACTGATGGCCGCCCGCGCCGCACTGAAGAGTCCGTCGGCCGTGAATCCGGACATTGCCAACCTACTATTGTAAAAAAATATATAAATACCTAATGATATGAATCCGAATTATCTATCTGTCTCGCCGGAGGTGCAAACAGCTCTCCGCGAAGGAAAACCCGTAGTGGCCTTGGAATCCACTATTATCAGTCACGGAATGCCTTATCCGCAAAATGTAGAAACCGCCTTGCGCGTGGAGCAAACCATCCGTGAGAACGGCGCCGTACCGGCTACCATTGCCATCATAGGCGGCAAACTGAAAGCCGGATGTACACCGGAAGAGATCGAGTATCTTGGCAAGAAAGGACAGCAAGTGATCAAGGCTTCGCGTCGCGACCTACCGGTACTGATTGCCCGCGGTGAGGACGGCGCAACAACCGTAACGACCACGATGATTATTGCCGCCATGGCCGGCATACGCGTCTTTGCTACGGGCGGTATAGGCGGTGTGCACCGCGGTGCGCAACAGACATTTGATATCTCTGCCGACCTGGAAGAACTGGCTCAGACTCCGGTGATGGTGATTTGTGCAGGAGCAAAATCCATATTGGACTTGGGACTGACCCTCGAGTATTTGGAGACCAAAGGTGTGCCCGTGATCGGATTCGGCACCGATGAGTTGCCGGCTTTCTATACGCGTCACAGCGGATTCGGCGTAGATTACCGCATTGACACCCCGGAGGAACTGGCAGCCGCTTTCCGTGCCAAATTAGAAATGGGCCTCAAGGGCGGCATGCTGGTGACCAATCCCATTCCGAAAGAGTACTCCATGCCCGCCGATGAAATCAACCGGGCTATTGATCAGGCCTTGCGTGAAGCCGACGAAAAAGGCGTGCACGGTAAACAATGCACGCCATTCCTCTTAGCCCGTGTCAAGGACTTGACAGGTGGTGACAGCCTTGCGGCAAACATCCAGTTGGTACTGAACAACGCCCGACTGGCCGCCAAGACTGCTGCTGCGATGTGCGTTTAACGAACGCGCTCGCAGTAGCTTCCGTCGCGGGTGTCAATACGAATCGTCTCGCCTTCGTTGATGAACAGCGGAACGCGAACCTCTGCACCCGTTTCCACGGTAGCCGGTTTGAGTGTGTTGGTGGCGGTATCGCCCTTCAGACCCGGCTCGGTATAAGTTACCTGAAGTTCTACCTTGGTAGGCAGTTCGGCAAACAGAATCGTGTCGGTAGAAGCGTCGGATACAACGTCCACTACGAAACCTTCCTTGAGGAAGTCAACACCCGTAATCAGGTCATGAGCGATGGGCACTTGCTCAAACGTCTCGTTGTTCATGAAGATATAATCATCTCCCTCCTGATAGAGATATTGGTACGGACGACGCTCCACGCGTACGTCTTCCAGCTTCTCACCGATGTTGAAACGACGCTCAATTACACGACCGTCCACTACATCCTTGAACTTAACACGCATGATGGTATTACCCTTACCGGGCTTCACATGCAAAAACTCAATAACGAAATACAAACGGCCATCCATGCGAATGCATACGCCGTTTTTGATGTCTTGACTGTTAATCATAAAGTTATTTACTATTTAATCATTTACAATTTAATCATTTATCTCGGAAAATCGCTGCAAAGGTACGATTTTTCTTGCATATATGCAAATTTTTTCGTAATTTTGCGCTCTAATCCGTAAAAAAACACCAACTATGTGGGAAAGTATTCAGAATTTCTTCGGTCAGGTAGATGTTTGGGAAATCCTTTCGTCATTTGTATTCCTGATTGCCATCATTGATCCGTTTGGTAATATTCCTATTACCATTTCGATGCAAAAAAAGGGCATTAAGATCTATCCCGGACGTGTCTGCATTGCCAGTCTGGTCATATTGCTGTCGTTTTTGTTCATGGGAGAGTGGATACTGAAACTCTTCGGTGTTCAGATAGAATATTTTGCCATCGCCGGAGGCTTTATCATTTTCCTTATGGCGCTGGAGATGATTCTGGATATCGTCATCTTTCAGAACGACAAGCTGGAAGGCGAGTTGAGCAGTGCAAGCACCATCGTTCCGTTGGCCTTCCCTATGTACGCCGGTCCGGGTGCGTTTACCGCCCTGCTAGCCATCACGGCGGAATACTCCATCGCCAGTCTGTGCATCTCGCTACTGCTGTGCATGCTGGTTCTCTATCTGGTACTTATCGGCACCAACTGGCTGACCAAGTATCTCGGAGCAACGGCACTCTATATCATCCGCAAGTTCTTCGGCATCATTGTGTTGGCTATCGCATGCAAACTGATGTTCGCCAACCTGGCGGTGGTATTCTAAACGGGATTTGAAGATTTTGAAAATTTGAAGATTTGATAGTTATGAAAAGTTTTTCGGAAATGACAATTGCGCTGGCCAGCGATCATGCCGGCTTCGCATTGAAACAACAGGTGCAACTCTTCCTGGAGGACAACGGTGCCAAGGTAAAAGATTTCGGCTGCTACGGCACGGACAGTTGCGACTACCCTGACTTTGCCCATCCGCTGGCAGCAGCCATTGAGAAAGGCGAGTTTGAGTTTGGCATTGTGATTTGCTCGACGGGCAACGGTATCACGATGACGGCCAACAAGCATCAAGGCGTACGTGCGGCACTCTGCTGGGACACCAAGCTTGCCGAACTGGCACGTCAGCACAACAACGCCAATGTCCTTGGACTACCGGCTAATTTCATCTCCAGTATCATGGCATTGGACATCGTTCGCACATTCTTCCAAACCGACTTTGAAGGCGGTCGTCACGAACGTCGTGTTAGCAAGATTGCTATTCAGCAGAACGCGTAACACCATACGTTGCGCTGCGAGTTATGCACTAAGCCTTACGGGCTTGGTGCATGTTCGTCATATGCCTGCGTTTGTGTCGGTTGAACCGGCGGCTATCTGCCAGCTGCGCTGCCCGGAATGCCCTGTGGGTATGCGGGACACAAGGCCGGCAGCCAGTCGGGATGCAGGGAAATACATGTCGCCGGAAATATGGGAACGCGTACTTCGGGAAGTGAGCCCGTATGTGCATACGATTCAGTTTTTCTTTCAGGGCGAGCCGCTGCTGAACAAGCATCTCGCGCGCATGGTGCGCGACGCGCACGCGCAATACCTATATACTATAGTGAGCACCAATGCCCAGGCAATGACGCGCGAGACGGCCATGGAACTGATGTCGGCGGGACTCAGCCGTATTATTGTCTCCATTGACGGACTCAGCGACGAGAGTTACGGCGCCTACCGCGTGGGGGGAAGCCTCCAGAAGAGTTTGCAGGCACTGCAATGGCTGCGCGAGGCGAAACAGGCATGCCACTCGCGCTGCACGATAGAGATGCAATGCCTGAAACTGCGCACCAACGAGCACGAATGGCCGGAGATGCGCCGTCGATACCGCGAGCTGGGAGCAGACCGGCTAACGTTGAAGACCGCCCAGTTGTACGATTTCGAACACGGGCATCCGCTGATGCCATCCCGAGCATCCGACTCACGTTATGAACAGGCTGCTGACGGCACCTACCGCATGAAGCAACGCCGCCGCTGGGGTTGTTTGCGCCTATGGAGCGGCGCGGTGATTACAGCCTCCGGCGAGGTGCTGCCCTGCTGCTATGATAAGTCGGGAAAATATTCGTTCGGCAATATAACGGAACACTCGCTTCGTTCGCTTTTCCACAACGAAAAAGCCCGGCAATTCCGTCGCCAGGTTCTCCGATTCCAACCGGCAATCTGCCACAACTGTTGGCAGTAAGCCGGATTGTATCAATTCGTTTTTAAAATTTATACGCAGCCCCTATCAGGAATTGGATTCCCTGGGTCTGATAGCCATAATACAATTCGTTATGGCGATGAATGATATTATCCAGTTGGAGGAACACTTCGAGATTCGGCATCTCGCGTGCCGCGCGTTTTACGGTGCGCTTGCCAACGGCCATTTCATATTTGCACCCTAATCCCATTTCCACAATCGGCTTGAGTGTGTGCGTCGTGCCATCTGACGCCATCGCCAGACGCGAACCGGTGAAACGGTTGTCGGAGTACAGCAACCAATGGCTGTCAATCCGTCCGTCGATACGCACTCCTGCCGTCCATTTGGCGCGGTCATAAACCGTAGAATTGTCTAACTGAACAGCGGGATTGACATAGCTATAAGTCGGCGTCTCGTGCCCGAATGACTGCCATAGCCAGTAATCACCCCATGCCTTGACGTGCACGATGTCACGATAGTGGTAATCCACCAAGGCGCCTATCTTGCCTCGTCCATAATTCGAATAGGCATAACTGAAACAGCCTGCATTCAGGGCAATACCGTATTTGTTTTGGGTTGCCAAGCCGTCACCGGTCGTAGCAATCAACGAGGACTGGTTCTTGAGCAGAGCATAGCCTCCGTGCAGCTCGACGAGCAGACCGTTCAGAGGACTGATATGCATACCTAATTCCGCATCTACAGGCGTGTAGGATGCCACGTGGTGGGAATGTATTCCGGCATGGATCAGCCGGTAGCGGTTGCTTTCCATGAAGTCTTGCAACGTACCTTTTCCGAACGATCCTTTGGCGGTCGCATAGAGCGTCAGCCACTGCTTGGCCACCTGTGCTTCAAGCGTGACATTGGGCGACGGAGCGAAACTGAGATTTTCCGAGCCGGACATCATCTGTCCGCGACCGATATTCATGTCGAGATTGACACCTGCGTGCAGGTTGATGCGTTCTCCCCTGTACTCATAGTACGGTTCCAGCCGGATGGCATGCCGTGCGTTGTAATCCGTGGCGGGGATGACGGAAGCCAGCCCGGTCAACTGCATAAAGCTGTTCTGCATCGACGCATTGATACCGATGTGGTGCGACTCGCGTCCCCAGTCGAGCATCGCACGGGTGCGTATCTGGTGTTCGGTAACGGCGCCTATCTTCGAGAACAGTGCATAGCCCGTCTGAAGCCTGTATTTCAAGTCGGTTTTGCTCTTGTTGGACTTGATGCCGACAAAGGCCTCTGCAGTCCATAGCGCCGTCTTGTCTTCTGCCGTCAGACCTATTTCGCGCAGATAGGCGTTTTCGTTCGCATAGTCGTATATACGGCCGTATTTATGGTAGTATATATTACCTCCGTTCACGCCGAAATAGAGATCGGTATTCGTGAACCGATGGGTAAAATCGAGTCCTAACTCCGAACGGCTCAGTGCCCTCAGTCCCCATTCTCCGCGATGGTGGGCATAGACATCCAGGATCGATTTCGTGCCGTCATCTTTGCGGTATTCCAGATCCAGCAACGTGCCCGTATGCCCGAAAGCGGCACGCACGTAACCGTTGTATTGACCCGAAGCGCGGAAGTTCTGCCGCGGCGTTGACATGGGTGTCACGTTGTGGTCGGGCGAGAGTATGGAGGTATAATCGGAGTAGCGCACCTCGGTGGCAGGGATGGTCTGCTCCACTTGCTCCGGCTGCACCTGGATCTTCTGCGCCTCCTGAATAGTCGGTTGATAATCACGTTCTACGGTGATATTGCGGATATAGGCGCTATCCTGCGCCATGGCCATTGTGCCCAATGAGATGGCCGCCAGTATTGCTAAACGTCTCATAATGTATCTTCGTCTTCGTCGGGTTCTACAACGGGTTGGTTAAGCCGAGCCAGTCGTTCGGCTATTATCGTCTGGATATCATCCTGAGCGGTATAGTTGGCCTGCAGGGAAAGCAGGTACTGCTGCGTCTGGAACATGTCGCCGGCATCGTAACTGATATCCGAGAGCAGGATGATAGCCCGTGCAAGCCAGTACTGCTGCGTGGTGTTCATTTCGGTGAACGACATCACTTCCCGTTCGGCTTCGTCTTTGTTGCCCGTATTGAAATAGGTCTGCGCCAGTTGGTACTTCGCCTCTGCGCCTATGGCAGTACGCACTTCGCGACTCAGTTCCTTCAAGTCGGCTTGCGCTTCCGTCCATTTCTTTTGTTCCAGATATGCTTTGGCGCGGTTGTACTGAGCTTCCTGCCGCAGCGAAGCGTCGGGTTGTTCCTCGAGTATCTGCGTAGCTATGGTAACCGTTCCCGGATAATCATGCAGGAAATAGCAGCATCGCAATACGCCTAATTTGGCAACTGCTTTGTTGTCCTTGGTCGTTGCCAGCGTCTGCAGTTGTTCAAAGCTGCGTTTGGCGGCGGCATACTCCTTGCGGTCGTAACTGATCTCGGCGGCACGCAGACATGCCTCTTCGATGTACGCATTGCCCGTCATTTGCGTCAGTTCCTGATAGAGCGGCAAGGCCTGCTCGTAGTCTTCGAGATGATACAGGCAGTCGGCAGCCGAATAGGTGGCTATCGTATAGTAACGACTTCCCACGCCGTACTGCTGGCGATAGGTAGTCATGGCCGCAGCGGCTTCTCGGTAACGTGCCTGCATGTATAAGAGCTCGGCAGCGGCATAGGTCAGCGAGTCGTCTTTGGTGACTACCTTCATCTGCTTGAGCGACTTGGTGTATCGTACGTATTCCGATACGCGGTTGGTCTCTACGTACAGCGCTTCCAGTCCGCTGAGTGCCGTGTATGCCTCATCGGTCGAAGGATAGTTGCTGATGGTGTATTTGTAGGCCTTGATGGCTTCTTCCTGTTTGCCTAAATTGCGATAGAGCATAGCGCGTTCCAAGGCCGACTTGGCACCGAATTTCGGGTTGCGTCCGTACTGTTTGAGCAATGTCTCGTAGGTCTTGATGGCCTCGTCTTCACGGTGAAGTTCGATGAGCGTACGCGCTTTCTCATATAGTGCCTGCACGACGTAATCCGACTTGGGATACTTGCTCACCACCGTATTCATATCCTCCAGTTTGCTCTCATACTGATGCAGCAGACCGTTGGCATAGCCGCGCTGGAAAGTGGCGTAGTCGGCTCCGGTGGCGTTGCCGGTTTGTTTGTTCTGGTCAATGACGCGGGCGTAATAGGTCTTTGCCTGTTCGTACTGACGCGCATTGAAGCAGCAGTCGCCGATACGGTTCAGCGCATCGGTATATGTCCTGTCCTGCTTGTCAACGGATGACACGTAGGACGTGAATTGCTCTTTGGCTTCCTCGTATTTCTTCTGCGCAAACCGGGCATATGCACCCAGATACAACGAGGGCAGACGGTTTGCCGAGCCGGCATAATCCGGACGGTTGCGGAACAGCGCCAGGTCGCTGGTGCAGGCATCGAACTCGCGCAAGCGGTACGACGCTTCGGCACGCCAATAGAGCGCTTCCGTCACATATCGGCTGGACTCCTTCTCGTGGTCAATGACTTCGGTCATCCATTTGCTGGAGCCCTTGATGTTGCCTTGCAGGAAAGCATCCACGCCTATCTGATAGCGCAAGTACTGCTTTGTCTGTCGTATCTCGGTGGTCTGTTGCGGATTGCGGTCCAGCACGTTCAACGCTTCTTCGCGGTTGTTGGCCTGCATATAGGCATCGCATTGCAAGCCGTAGATCCGCTGGGCATATTTGCTGTCGGGATATTCCTGCAGGAAGTTGTCAAACGCAGCCACGATGTCACCCAAGGCCGAGTTCGACTGGTACATTGTCAGCGCGTAGTTGTATGCCGCCTCTTCTGTCAGCGCAGGCGTGATAGCCAATTTCCGTGCGGCTTCGTAGTTGAGCATGGCAGCCGGGATATTGTTCTGCTTGACGTAGATGTTTCCCAGTGTCATAAAGGTGCTTTCGGAGATGGTATCTTTCTGCTGTTTGACTTTTTTGAGGTATTCAATCGCCTTGGCGGGCTTGTCGGTCTTGTAGTAGGTCATGCCGAGCAGATACATGTCGTTGCGCTCCAGTTCAAGCGGTTTCTGCGGCTTGTTGTGGCCGAACTCGTCACCCGAGTTGATGGTGTTAATCCAGCTCTCGTACCGCTGCAAATGGTGAGCGGCTTCGTCGTACTCGCCACGTTGGTAGTATATCTCACCGAGCATACGGTGCAGTTCGGCATTGTTGCTGTTGTCGGGATCCGCTTTCAGCAACGCGTTGGCACGCGTGAGCACCTCGTCATAGTTATGACGCGCGTAGTACATCTGAACGATATAGTACGGTGCCGACTGGCGATAGACAGCCTCGCGTTCTATCTTCTTGAAGAGCGGCATGGCTTTGTCGTAATCGCCGCGACGGTAGTCGCAGTAGGCGGAATAGTACGTGGCGGGCACTATGTACGGGTTCTCCTTGTCCTTGGAGCCAAGCAGCGTGCGGAAACACTGCTGCGCGTTGGTATATTGCTCCGTCATGATGTAGCAGTAGCCCATATAATACTGATAGTCCAAGTAGTGCGGACGGCTCAGCAGTTGCGGTTTCTCCACTTTCTGCAATTCCTTCAGCGGGCGGCTGAAATCATCCTTCTTGCAATTCTCCACCTGGATGATGGCATACATCAGTTGCACCTCATCCTTGTAGGTGCTATATGGGTACATCTTCAGGTAGTTTCTGAGATCTACCGGCAGGTTCTTGTCGTCTTTGGTGCGCTTGTCGTATCTCACCGTCAGCGCTTCAAAATCGCGTTCCATGGGCAGTTGCTGCGCTTCAATGGTCACAAGAGGCATTGCCAGCAATCCCAACAGCATAATACGTAGCAGTTTCATATCAGAATCCGGAATATATTAACTTGAGTTGCATGCCGCTCTGAGCAGAGCGTATCTTCGTAGCTGAGAGTATCTGGGTTTCTTTCACCGACGAGATGATGGTGGTCGATGAAGTCGTCGTGGTCGTTTTCACCGTGACCGGCACGAGGCGCATCTCCATCTGTTCGGGCACGCTCTCCCGACGCAGTTCCTGCGTCAGAAGGGTGGTCAAATCGTAGGAGTAGTAATACGTCGGATTGCCCAGGGAATCAACACCTTGCGTCAACGAGGCAACCAGTGCGCACGTATCCGTCGGCACTTCACTGCCGGCCAGCACGCGCTCTGCTGCCGACTCCTTGACCAGCAACATGTACGAGGCAGGTTGCAGCCAGTCGTTGCGCGTGCGATCGGCGGTAGCACCCGTGAAGACATTCTCCACATCCACGCGCAACTCCGCCATATTGACATACGGACGTTTGAACAACGTGTCGCCCGACGGCAGTATCTCTTCCACCAGGTTGGCGTGCATCGATTTTTCCATCTTCCTGGTCGGCAGCGAGATGCGTGTCATGATGCCCGCAGGAGCAATCAGGTAGTTGTATTCAGCCGAGTCTTTGCGCAGATCATCCACCAGTTTCTGCTTGTTCATGTACTGTATCCTGTTCACCGTGCGCACTTCCGAATTGGCATAGAACACCTTCATGTCATTGACCGTCGTGTCGCGCACGCCCTCTTTCTTGTAACTGAAATGGTAATAAACGCCCATCGCAATATCCTTGATATTCAGCACGGTCGAACTACCGAAGTCGGTTTCTATCAGCAGTCCTTTGAATTGCTGGTTGAAGTCCTCTTGCGTCGTGAACGAACGGAAGGACGAGAAGCGGTGGAAGAAATCCGAGGTGGAGTCGGTCATCATTCTCACCATCGGTGCGTAGGTTCCCGTAGAGGTCTCCATCGAGTCGGTCATCTCGGAAGCCACGACGATACGCCGGTTCCTGAGGATGCTCTTGCTGCGTGAGCAATAGTCCTCGATGCGGATGTCCGTGCGGTATTGCTTCGAGTAGTAGAGCGGCTTGCCGTCCATCTCATAGACATTGACCATTAGGGGCGCATGGTCGTCGCCTACCCAACTGGAATAGTAGAAGAACAGCGAGATGGAGTCTATCACCGCATTGTCGGGATAGGAGAATCCTTCCGGACACGACAACTGGGTCAGCACTTCTGCACGAAGTATCCCGTAGTCGGTCTCTATCTCGCCCAGCAGCACCGAGTCGGGCAACGAGATAATCGCACCGCAACTGTCGATGCCGGAGCGCAACTCAAAGGTGTCGGCTATGACGATGATATCATCGCTTTTGTCCAGTATGCCGCTTCCTGTCTGCGTCACATCGTCTTTGCAACCCGCCAGCAACAGCGCCAACAGGCACAACAATATCAACCGGTATTTATTCATCCTCCTCTTTCTTCTCTATCAGGCTGTCGTAGAATTCAATATAGCGATCCGTGTTGCCGAAGTCGGCATACTCCAGAATCGGTTTGTTTTTCGTTATAGCATAGTTCTGCAGGCGCGGATTGATCTTGTCCGAAGCGAAGACAATGGCATCCGAGTAATCAACCGCCAGACGCATCAGTTCCTCGTAGCCAACAGGGAAACCGGCTATGCTGCGTACGTCGGCGGACGTGATGCCCGGAATGGCACACAGCTTGTCCGTAAACTTCGTGCTGAACGGGGTCTTGTACTCGTTGTCGTCAATCACCAGCACTATCTTCGATTCCGCAAAGAACGGCTCGTCCGAATAGGCACGTTTCAACAGGAGCGGAGCAAGAGCCGTCATCCAGCCAGAACAATGGATCACTCTCGGGGTCCAGTGCTGCTTCTTCACCGTCTCTATCACGCCGCGCGCGAAGAACACACAACGCTTGTCATTGTCCGCATACTCCACTCCGTTCTCGTCCGCTATGCCCTTGCGGCGGTGAAACAGGTCGTCGTTGTCCGTAAAATAGACTTGGATACGGGCCTGGGGAATGGATGCCACCTTGATGAGCAACGGATGATCCGTGTCGTCGATGATGAGGTTCATTCCCGACAGACGAATCACTTCGTGCAACTGGTTGCGACGCTCGTTGATGTCTCCGAACTTCGGCATGAAAGTACGAGTCTCGAAACCGCGCGACTGGAACACCTCCGGCAAACGGCGATTGAGCATGCGTATGGGAGTCTCTTCCGGTAAATACGGATATATCTCTTGAGAGAGAAATAGGATACGTTTGGGCTCTTTCATAAGCGTTGTTTTGATAAAAGTTATACTAAGGCAGTGCAAAGGTACAAAAAAAATTTGATATTCACATATTTTTTTGCAAAAAATTTTCATTTTTGCTATTTTTTGTGTAACTTTGCACACTTTTTTGAACAAAATCCTCTGAAATATGCAAATTTTAACTACAAAACAAGCCTTGCAGCAGGCTTTGGCTGAAAGCCATCAATGCCAAAAAACCGTCGGCCTCGTCCCGACCATGGGAGCCTTGCACGAGGGGCATGCCACGCTCGTTCGCAGAGCCGTCGCAGAGAACGACATATGCGTTGTCAGCGTCTTTGTCAACCCTACCCAGTTCAACAACCGCGAGGACCTTCTCAAATACCCGCGCAACCTGGAGCGAGATGCCGAACTGCTCAGCCGGATAGGTGCCGATTTTGTCTTTGCGCCGACGCCCGAAGAGATGTACTCGGCGGAAGAGATGAACACCACCTTCCAATTCGACTTTGCCGGACTCGACCAAGTGATGGAGGGCAAGATGCGTCCGGGACATTTCAACGGCGTGGTGCAGGTCGTCAGCCGTCTCTTCTATCTCGTCCAACCCGCACGCGCTTATTTCGGAGAGAAAGACTTCCAGCAACTGGCTATCATCCATCATATGGTCGAGCGCTCGTCGCTCGCTGGCACTTTCGGCAAATTGCAAATCATCGACTGCCCTATCGTGCGCGAGCCGTCCGGACTGGCGCTCAGCAGCCGCAACGAACGCCTGTCTGCCGCGGAACGTGAGACGGCGCTGGCTATCTCCCGCACGTTGTTCGCTTCGTTGGAATGGGCAAAATCGGCATCTGTGCAAGAGGTGCAGCAACGGGTCATCGATGCCATCAATGCCGTGGACGGACTGGAAGTGGAGTACTACGAGATCGTAGATCAATCCACACTGCTTCCCGCTGACTCTTTCAGCCATGCGATAGGATGCGTGACCGTCTATTGCGGACCGGTGCGTCTGATTGACAATATCAAGTACGAATAAGCCTTGAAAATCGTTTGCGACATAGCAGTTCCGTTCCTTGCGGAGACAGTTCAACGCGGATGGCGGGATGTGACCGTTTGTCCGATGAATCCGGAGGAAATCGATGCAGACACCTTGCGCGATGCGGATGCGTTGGTAGTGCGTACACGCACTCGTGCCGACGAACAACTGTTGACAGGCTCCCGCGTACAGCTGGTATGCACGGCCACAATCGGCTACGACCATATCGACACCGCCTGGTGCGAGTCGCACGGCATCCGTTGGACGGCTTGTCCCGGCTGCAATGCCCAAGCCGTATACGACTATATCGAAGAGGTAATAAACACAATCACCAATCCGCCTACCATCGGCATTGTCGGCGTCGGCCATGTCGGCAGTCTGGTAGCGGATATGGCGGCACGGAGAGGACTCCGCGTACTGCTTAACGACCCGCCAAAAGGAATCGGCGTTTCGCTCGATGAAATCGCAAGAAAATCCAGCATCATCACCTTTCATGTTCCGCTGGAGCCATCCACCCGCCACATGTGCAACGACGCATTCTTACGACAGTGCCGTCCGGGCACCCTTGTCATCAATGCTTCGCGAGGCGGAGTGGTCGATGAAATCGCGCTTTTGCGGCATTCCTTGGATCCCGAGCAAAACATCTCCTACGTGCTGGACACTTGGGAAAACGAACCGGACATCAACCGCGAAGTGCTGGCGCATGCCACGCTAGCATCCATGCATATAGCGGGCTATTCGTTGGCAGGAAAACGCAATGCAACGCAGATGTGTCTGGATGCCATAGCGGAGCATTTCGCCCTGCCGCGCCTGTCCGTCGTCATGCCGGATATCGTTCCCGGCGACACGGCTCCCGGATGGATTGGGCGTATCACCGCGCAACTGCGCCAAAATCCCGATCAATTCGAACATTTACGCAAGTCATACCCTCTACGCTAAACGGATGATACAATGATGATACATGGCAAACGACATATCCGCTTTCTCTTATGCGCACTGCTGATGACTGCCGCTGCATGCGGCACCTTGCGGGCGCAGAGTTACGTCGGCGCATCGCTGGCGGGACATGTGCCGCTGACGCTTGATCGACTGGACATCACACGCATGCAAGTCGGCTACGGAGGCGAGGTGGGCTTTGTCTGCGAATGGCAGAAAGGCCATTTCCTCCTGCGCACAGGCGTTCATTATAATATATCGTGCCCGCGTCTGGCGGTGGACAGCCAGTTGATAGAACAGGACATGATCGACACGCGCGACATACCGTTCACCTATCGCGGAACGCTTGCTTCGCGCACCGAACGGATAACGGCAGGACAGATTGCGGTGCCATTCTATGTAGGGGCTGTGTGGAAAGGCTTCTATGTGCTGGCAGGAGCAAAGGTCGGCGTCAACCTGCATGCAAAGGCTACGCAGAAGGCGCAACTCAAAACAGCCGGCGACTACATCGACCGCTACTACGAATGGCTCGAAGGCATGCCAAACCACGGTTTCCATGAATTCGAAGACGTTCGTTCCGACCACGACATGCCGCTCAACCTCATTGACGTCCGCGTCGGAGGCGAGATAGGATATACGTTCCGCCTGTCCTCCTCCCGAGACGCGCTGACGGCCCCCTTGCTGCGCGTCGGAGCGTTCGCTGAGTACAGCGTACTGGATCTGCGCGACAGCGATACGAAGCAGTCGCTCACGCCGCGCACGCAGACGGACTGGTCGCAATATCTGCGCGTGAACATGACGCATGTCTATGCCTCGTCAGATGCTGCCGGAACACCCGTGAACCTGCTCACTTGCGGACTCCGCTTGACCCTGCTCTTCCCCATATCCGAATCCCACCTGCCCGGCCACTGCATGTGCCTCCCGTAGCAAGCCTGTCAAAACTACCGTCCCATCCGTGACCTAAAACCGGATCGTCGCTTGCCGACGTAAAATCAAATCTATCGGCCAAGCTTGACCGATCACCCCGACCGCAAAGCGTCGCAGGCATATTAAACACAGCGTTCATAGACACTCGCTCGTACAAAACCATCTGAATCTGCATCAAAACTGCAGATTTTTTTTGTATTTATAGGGGAGTCGGGAGGGGTTTCTGTCTTTCGAGACAGGAGTAGGTTATTAGTAGGTGATAAGTAGGTTATTAGTAGGTGATAAATAGGTTATAAGTAGAATATAAGTAGATTATAAGTAGATTATTAGTATATTATTAGTATATTATAAATAGGTCGTTAAGCCGACGAAAGCCCGACTACCAATCTCTGTTAGCGTGGAAGGCAGAGAAACGGAAGTGACATTAGGGCAAGTATGGAAACATGCGCTGCCAATAACTTTAACTCCTTCTTCAACGACAATGGACCTTATCGAACTACGATAACTGCTCCATGGAACACCAGAACCATCAGAAGAATAGTTACCCGTCTTTTCCGCAATTCAAATCTCCCGGTATTCTGCTGACGGTCATCACACCGTCTGCCAACGTGACCGTACAACCGTTACTGGTCCACGGTCCCTGCGCCTGCAGACCCGTTGTGGCAAAAAATGCTGCCACAACAAACAAAAGTAAACTTTTCCTCATAGTATTTCTCATTATATAAATAAATTATTTTGTTTCCTATTTGCTAAAAAACGCGGCAGAATTACAAAAAATAATCTACCTACACAAATTTTTTAGCAAAAAAAATGAATTTTGCACGCAAAATGATTGTATGTATGCGATTTTTTTTGTACTTTTGCACCCTCAATTGTAAATATTGTAAATATACTTGCCTTATGTCTGATATCTATTCTATTGTGACCTCGCGTCAACTCAGTTACGAACAGAAAGTGGTGGCACTGGCGCATGCAGCCGAAGATACACTCTCGGTGCTCAACGTGCCCGAAACTACACGCCGCTATTTCGAGCAAGGCGTCATCTGCAACCTGAACGAAGGCAATGCGCCCTACCGGCCTCGTTATATCATGCCGGACTACGAGAAAGCTGTGCGTCAGGGCGTTAAGTTTCTGCAACTGGAGCCGCCGCGCGACCTGGACGAACTGCTCACTTTCCTTCAAGTGCTGTATCGCCACGTGCCGTCCATCACGACCTATCCCGTCTTCTTAGGCGACATCGACCGGCTGATCGAACCCTTTATCGAAGGACTGAGCGACGACGAGGTGAAACGTAAGTTGCGCAACTTCTTCATCTATCTCGACCGCACCATCACCGACTCGTTCTGCCACGCTAACCTCGGTCCGCAAGCCACACGTGCCGGACGGCTCATCCTGGACGTAGATCGCGAACTGGAGCAAGCCGTGCCGAACCTGACACTCAAATACGATCCGGCTGTAACACCCGATGAATTCGCAGAAAAAGCCATCTATACCTCGCTATGCGTGGCAAATCCCGCCATATGCAACGACGTGCTGAACAGTCGTACCAACGACCGCTACGGTATTTCCTCCTGCTACAACATCCTGCCTATCGCCGGAGGTAGTTACACGCTCACGCGACTCGTGCTGCCAAAACTGGCCGCTATGACCGACGATTTGCACGATTTCATCGAGCGTCTGTTGCCTGATGCGATGCAATGTATGGCGGACTATATGAGCGAGCGCATCCGGTTTATTGTAGAGAAATCCGGCTTCTTCGAAAGCCACTTCCTGGCCACGGAAGGACTGGTGGAACGCGACCGCTTTGTAGCGATGTTCGGACTGGTCGGACTCGCCGAGGCGGCTAACCATTTTGCGCCCGAAGGCAAGAAATACGGTTCCGACCCCGAAGCCGATGCCATAGCCGAACAGATCATGCAGGTCATCTACGACTTCTCCGGGCGCTACGAGTGCCCCTATTGCGAGATAGCCGGTCATCGTCTGCTGCTCCACGCCCAAGTGGGTATCGACAGCGACCACGGCATCACCTCCGGCATCCGCATCCCCGTAGGCGATGAGCCCGAATCGATCTACGACCATCTGCGCCATTCTGCCCGATTCCATCGGTTTATACCGACCGGATGCTCCGACATCCTGCCGTTCGATATCACGGGCAAGCAGAATCCTGCCGCCGTGCTGGATATCGTAAAAGGAGCTTTCAAGCTCGGACAGAAATATGTGGCGTTCTATGCCTCGGATTCCGATTTGGTACGTATCACGGGCTATCTGGTGAAACGCTCCGAGATAGAGAAATGGAACAGCGGACAAGCCGTGCTGCAGAACACTACGCAACTCGGCGCACCAACCTATGCTTCCGCCCATCTGGCCAACCGTAAATTACGAGGCGTGTGAGAGTTCGCAAGATCATATCGCAATCGACCGTCGATGGACCGGGTAACCGAACGGCGGTCTTCCTGCAGGGCTGCAATATCCGTTGCGCTTACTGCCACAATCCCGAGACGCAAGCCATGGACGATCCGGAAGCCCGCGAGATGAGTGTGCAGGAAGTGACCGCCGAAGTAGCCCGCAGCATTCCGTTCATACGCGGCATCACGGTCTCAGGAGGCGAGTGCATGTTGCAAGCCGGAGAGATGACCGAACTGTTTCGCGCCGTGCGCCAACTGTCGATAGAATCGGGGCATCCGCTTACCCGCCTTATCGACAGCAACGGCACGATACAATTCGCCGAACATGCGGTACTCATGTCGCTCTGCGACGGCGTCATGCTTGATGTCAAAGCATGGGACAATGCTGTCTATCATCGTCTGACGGGCGCAAAAGACAACAGCGCGGTAATACAAAATATGGAATGGCTGCTCCGGCACGACAAACTGACCGAGCTGCGCATCGTCTGTCTGCCCGGGATGGTGGATGTGGAGACCATCTTGGAGCATATCGCCAAAACATTCGATTCTATCGGGAAAATAGCCCCCGTGCGTCTTCTCCGTTTCCGTCCGCACGGTGTTGCGGGCGAACTGAAGAACCACCCGATGCCTACTGACGAACAGATGGCTCGCTATACGGCTTTGGCACAACGACTCAGACTGGACGTGAGCGTTCGTTAGCCTGCAATAAAATTGCATTGTCTATTTTCCATTTTCCATTTTCGAATCTTCAAATCTTCAAATTTTCGATTTTTTTCTTGCATATATGCAAAAAAAAACGTACCTTTGCGCCCGATTTTGTATTTCAGGTGCAATATGGAAGAAAAGAAAAGTAAATTTACACCCCTGCTGAAGCCGGATAAAGAATATCCGGAGGTGACGCCTTACAGCGTGCTGACCGGCGTGGTGATGGCTGTGATTTTCTCTGCCGCTGCCGCGTATCTTGGGTTGAAAGTAGGACAGGTATTCGAGGCTGCCATACCCATTGCGATCTTAGCCGTTAGTCTCTCATCAATACTGAAGCGCAAGAATGCCATCGGCGAGAACGTGCTGATTCAGTCGATAGGTGCCAGTTCGGGCGTTATTGTGGCGGGAGCCATCTTTACTCTGCCTGCGCTGTATATCTTGCAGGCGAAATATCCGGAGATGACGGTTAATTTCTCGCAGATATTCTTCTCGTCGCTGTTGGGCGGCTGCTTGGGCATCTTGTTTCTGATTCCCTTCCGCAAGTATTTCGTTCAGGAAAAAGACGGTGAGTACCCCTTCCCGGAGGCTACGGCTACGACGCAGGTATTGGTTTCGGGAGAGTCAGGAGATGAAGTACAAGGTGACAATGTACAAGGTACAAAGTCGTCGGCTGCCAAACCGCTGATATGGGCGGCTGCGATAGGCGGAATATACGATTTTCTGGTATCTACGTTCGGCCTGTGGACCGAGCAGATATCGTCGCGCATGACCGAATGGGGTGCAGCCTTGGCGGCTAAGACCAAACTGGTATTCTCGATGAATACCTCCGCCGCTGTACTCGGTTTGGGCTATATCATCGGACTGAAATATGCCGGTATTATCTGTGCCGGTTCGGTATTCGTATGGTGGGTATTGATGCCGGTGCTGGGTGCTGTTCCAGAACTCTCTACGGTGGATCCGCGCGACCTCTTCTTTAATTACGGGCGCAACATAGGCATAGGTGCCATCGCGATGGCAGGACTGATAGGCATCGTCAAGTCGTGGAGCGTCATTAAATCAGCGTTCGGACTTATCAAAGGTCAGAGTAAGGGACAAGGTGACAAAGGACAAGTTGACGTGCCGCGTACGCAACAAGACCTGCCGATCAAGTTTCTGCTGATTGCCACGGCGGTAGCACTCGTATGTACGCTGGTCTTCTTCTGGGTGGGTGTGCTGCATAACTTCTGGCAAGCCATCGTGGCTTTTCTGGTGGTAACGCTCATCTCGTTTCTGTTTACGACGGTGGCAGCCAACGCCATAGCTATCGTGGGTAGCAACCCCGTCAGCGGCATGACGCTTATGACGCTCATCGTGGCTTCGGTGGTCTTTGTGGCAATTGGCATGAAAGGCGCCAGCGGCATGGTAGGTGCGATGGTCATCGGCGGTGTGGTATGTACGGCACTGGCGATGGCGGGCGGCTTTATCACCGACCTGAAGATAGGCTATTGGATTGGTTCGACGCCCCGCAAACAGGAGGCATGGAAATTCTTGGGCACACTCGTTAGCGCCGCAACGGTAGGCGGCGTGATGATCATACTGAACAAGACCTACGGCTTTGTGGGAGACAATGCTTTGGTAGCTCCGCAGGCGAATGCCATGGCAGCCGTTATCGACCCGCTCATGTCCGGCCAGGGAGCCCCGTGGATGCTTTATCTCGCCGGTGCCATGCTGGCGCTGGTGCTCAACTTTATGAAGGTGCCGGTATTGCCCTTTGCGTTGGGTATGTTTATCCCGCTGCATCTGAATCTGCCCTTGTTGGTAGGTGGCGGCATCTCATGGCTGGTGGGCGAGAAGCATCAGGAAAAAGGAACGCTCATCGCTTCCGGATTTATTGCGGGCGGCGCCTTGATGGGTGTGGCATCGGCTATCGTGAAGTTCTGCGGTGCAGACTGGTATCTGACCGATTGGGCAGGCTCGGGAGGCGCTGCCATAGCAGGCGTTGCTGCTTATATAGCGCTTGTCGCCTACTTTATCATCGCAACGAAAAGAAAAGACTAACCAAACATTTTTTTAACAATATTAACAATCAAACAATTTTAATTATGGTAAATTACAAGGATTTAGGCCTCGTGAACACTCGTGAGATGTTTGCCAAGGCTATCAAGGGTGGCTATGCTATTCCTGCTTTCAATTTCAACAACATGGAGCAACTCCAGGCTATCATCAAGGCAGCTGCCGAGACCAAGAGCCCGGTTATTCTTCAGGTATCGAAAGGTGCGCGTAATTACGCCAACCAGACCCTGCTTCGTTACATGGCACAAGGTGCTGTAGAGTATGCTAAGGAACTGGGTTGGGAAAAGCCGCAGATCTGTCTGCATCTCGACCACGGAGATAGCTTCGAGCTTTGCAAGAGCTGCGTAGACTTCGGTTTCTCGAGCGTTATGATTGATGCTTCTTCGCTTCCGTACGAGGAGAACATCGCCCTGACGAAGAAAGTGGTGGACTATGCACATCAGTTCGACGTTACCGTTGAGGCCGAGCTGGGCGTGTTGGCAGGCGTAGAGGACGAGGTTTCGTCGGCTGTTAGCCATTACACCAAGCCGGAAGAGGTCGTTGACTTTGCTACCCGTACGGGCTGCGACAGTCTGGCTATCTCAATCGGTACCAGCCACGGTGCGTACAAGTTCACGCCGGAGCAGTGCACCCGCGACCCGAAGACCGGCAAACTCGTGCCTCCTCCATTGGCATTCGACGTACTGGATGCCATCATGGAACAACTGCCCGGATTCCCCATCGTGCTTCACGGCTCGTCCAGCGTTCCGCAGGAGTATGTGGACATGATCAACTCCATGGGCGGCAAACTGCCTGATGCAGTAGGTATTCCCGAGGAGCAACTGCGCAAGGCTTCGAAGAGCGCTGTCTGCAAGATCAACATCGACTCCGACAGCCGTCTGGCCTTCACCGCAGCCGTTCGTAAAGTGCTGACAGAGAAGCCGGGTGAGTTCGACCCGCGTAAATACTGCGGCGTAGCTCGCGACTATATGGAAGAACTCTACAAGCACAAAATCATTGACGTGCTCGGTAGTAATGGCAAAGCATAATAAATCGTACATCCTACTTTCTTAAATTGTACATCATCATGGCTTTACCGTTTATGACAGCTGAACAGGCTGCCGAGTTGATACAACATGGCGACGTCTTGGGCATGGGTGGCTTCACCGCTACCGGTGTGCCCAAGTCCGTTCCTTTCGCCCTGGCACAACGCGCTGAGCGTCTGCACGCCGAGGGCAAACCGTTCCGTGTAGGACTGGAGACAGGTGCTTCGATGGGTGACAGTTGCGACGGTGCGTTGGCACGCGCACATGCTGTGGAGTTCCGTACACCCTATCAGTCCAACAAGTCGATGCGCGAGGAAATCAATGCCGAGGGTACGCACTACTTTGATATGCACCTCAGCCACATGGCACAGGACCTGCGTTACGGTTTCCTGCCGAAGCCGAAGTGGGCGGTTATCGAGGCATCGTATGTGGGTGAGGACGGCGTGATCGTTCCTGCTGCCGGTATCGGCATCATGCCTACTATCTGCCGCATGGCCGACAAGATCATCATTGAGTTGAATGAGATGTTCCCGGCATCCATGCGCGGCATGCACGATTTGTACGAACCGCTCGACCCGCCTCAGCGTCGCGAGATACCTATCTACCGTCCCTCTGACCGTTGCGGTTCCGACCATATCAAGGTGGATCCTGCCAAGATAGCGGCCGTAGTGAAGACGAATCGTCCGAACGAAATACCCGCTTTCACGCCGGTGGATGCCGTTACGGCCAAGATAGGCGAGAACGTGGCGCTGTTCCTGGAGAAAGAACTGCATGCCGGACGTATCCCCGCATCGTTTCTGCCTATCCAGTCGGGCGTGGGCAACGTAGCCAACGCCGTGCTCGGCGAACTGGGCAAGAACCCGCATATCCCGCCGTTTGAGATGTACTCCGAAGTGGTTCAGGACAGCGTTGTTGACCTCATCAAAGCCGGTCATTGCAAGTTCGCCAGCGGCTGCTCGCTGCGTCTGGTAGAGAGCAAGATGGCAGAGGTGCTGGCCGACCTTGACTTCTTCCGCGACAAGCTGCTGCTCCGTCCGCAAGAGACTTCCAACAACCCGGAAATCATCCGCCGATTGGGACTCATTGCCATCAATACGGCACTGGAAGCCGACATCTACGGCAATATCAATTCTACGCACGTATGTGGCACGAAGATGATGAACGGTATCGGCGGTAGCGGCGACTTTGCCCGCAATGCCTACCTGAGTATCTTCACCACCGCTTCGACAGCCAAGAACGGTGCTATCTCGTCGATCGTACCGATGGTGACCCACCAGGATCACTCCGAGCACTCCGTCAAGGTGCTCGTGACCGAACAAGGTGTAGCCGACCTGCGTGGCAAGAGTCCGCGCCAGCGTGCTGAGGAAATTATCAACAACTGTGTTGCTCCGGAATATCGCGAGATGTTGCGCGACTACCTCAAGTTCGCCAAGCACGGACAGACACAACACGAACTGAGTTGCGCTTTCGCTATGCACGAGGAGTTCCTCAAGAGCGGCGATATGCGTAATACCAAATGGGAGAATTACCGTCGTTAATGCGGCGGTATTTCTACCCTTGAACCGTTATTATAAACCGACAAACATGAATGACTTTTTGAAATTTGCCAAGGCACAGGGACTGAACACGATGCACGTGGAGAAAGCCATGGAGGTCTCGGCTAATTATATCTCGCCGTCGATATTGGAAGAAAGGCAACTGAACGTGACGCAGATGGACGTCTTCTCGCGTCTGATGATGGACCGCATCATCTTCCTCGGTACGGAAATCAACGACTATACCGCCAATGTCATCCAGGCGCAGTTGCTCTATCTGGACTCCGCCGACTCGGAACGCGACATCAATATCTACCTGAACACCCCGGGCGGATCGGTATATGCCGGACTGGGCATCTACGACACCATGCAGTTTGTTCACTCCAAGGTGGGTACTATCTGCACGGGTATGGCTGCCTCGATGGGCGCTATCCTCCTGGTGGCAGGCGAGAAAGGTATGCGTGCCGCGTTGCCGCACTCCCGCGTGATGATTCATCAGCCCTTGGGAGGCATCCAGGGTCAGGCCTCGGATATCGAGATTACGGCACGCGAGATACTGAAACTGAAAGACGAACTCTACCAGATCATCGCCGACCATAGCAGCCAGACCGTGGACCGTATCCGTCAGGATGCCGACCGCGACTACTGGATGACCTCGCAAGAGGCACTGGAATATGGCATGATTGACCGCGTTTATACCCGCAAGTAAGCAATGGGACGAAAAAAGGAAATATGTAGTTTTTGCGGCCGCGAGAATCCGAACCTCTTTGCGGGGGATAGGGATAGTTATATATGTCCGGATTGCATCGAAGCCGGGCACGCGCTGATCATGAAGGCCAACAACCATCAGCAAACGAAGTTCGGATTGAGTCTGGAATCGCTTCCACGCCCGCAAGACATCAAGCAGTTTCTTGACTTGTATGTCATCGGGCAGGATGATGCCAAGAAATACTTGTCTGTAGCGGTCTATAACCACTACAAGCGCTTGCTGCAGCCTCATGACGAGAACGAGGTGGAGATAGAGAAATCCAATATCCTGCTCGTCGGCTCGACGGGCACCGGCAAGACGTTGCTGGCACGCACTATTGCCAAACTACTTAAAGTGCCGTTTGCCATCGTGGATGCCACGGCTCTGACTCAGGCCGGCTATGTGGGCGAAGATGTCGAATCGTTGCTCACCCGCTTGCTGCAAGACTGCAACTACAACATTCCGGAGGCGGAACAAGGTATCGTCTTCATCGATGAAATCGACAAGATTGCCCGCAAGTCGGAAAACCCGAGTATCACGCGAGACGTATCGGGCGAGGGTGTGCAACAGAGTCTGCTCAAACTGCTGGAAGGCGCCGTTATCAATGTGCCGCCCGAGGGAGGCAGAAAACACCCGGAACAGGAGTTTCTGCAAGTGGACACCAAGAATATCCTCTTCATCTGCGGCGGCGCTTTCGATGGAATCGAGAAAAAAATAGCGCAACGTATGAACACCCAGGTAGTGGGATTTGAGGCGCAGGAACGGGCACAGAAGGTGGATAAGAACAACCTGCTGCAGTATATTGCCCCGCACGATCTGAAGTCGTTCGGACTGATACCCGAAATCATCGGACGTCTGCCCATCATCACCTATCTGCACCCGCTTGACAAGCAGGCGCTGCGCAACATCCTGACGGAGCCGAAGAATGCCATTACCAAGCAATATGAGAAACTGCTCGGTATGGATGGCGTCAAACTCAGTTTCGCTCCAGACATGCTGGATTACGTGGTGGACAAGGCGGTGGAGAACAAGTTGGGCGCCCGCGGATTGCGCGGACTGATGGAAACCATCATGATAGACGTGATGTACGAGTTGCCCTCAAAGAGGCAGACCAAGACTTTTGAGGTTACTCGTGAATATGCTGAAAAGAAAATAGAAAAGGCTGATTTTTACCGCCTGAAAAATACAGAAGAATAAGATGAATCGTAAGTGGTGCATTTTTATGGCGCTGACACTGGTCAGTTGCGCCGGTCAGAAGATAGGACTCGTCTCATCCCCCGCAGATTATCCTGCCAAGCAGGGTTCGCTGCGAGAGTTGGTTTACACCCATCAGTCCAGTCAGTTTTCGCTCTGGAGCCCGGGGGCAAAGTCCGTCACGTTGCGTATCTAT
>JAFPJV010000056.1 GCA_017425065.1 Paludibacteraceae bacterium | reverse complement strand
GAAAAATAAAGTTGTACGCGTATATTTTTTATTCCTTTTGGGCTTGACTTTCTGTGTTTGACTTGTTCCAAAAGTGCCCGTTTGAACTAAAAAATCAATAAAAATCGCACTTTTTTGACCAAATACTTGCGTATTTGAAAAAAACAAACAAATATTTGTTGTAACGTCGGTCCTCCCTACTCAAAAGAGCAGGGTCCCACCGAAGTTCCAGTCGCATAGTTGCGCCAATAACAAGTCTTTTCCACAAAAACTTCAAATAAATTTGACTTTTTGCAGAAAATCCTTGCATATTCCAAATATTTGTTGTAACTTTGCAGCGAATTTAAAAGTTCACTACTTGGTGGACCACCAAACGGTGTACCGCGTAAATATCAATAAATAAAACAATTACTGCAATGGTAAAGGGTATTAATAAGGCTTTTGTGTATGGTGTTTCCGTAGGAGGAAGCAACTTCACTGATCGTACCAAAGAGAGTCATCGTTTGAAGATGAATTTTGAGAACGGGCTCAATGTAGTACTCATCTCTCCGCGACGCATGGGAAAGACTTCATTAGTAAAGCACGTACAGGAGATAGTGGATAAATCCTTGATTCAAACAATATATATAGATATATTTGATTGTCGATCGGAGTATGATTTTTACAACAAGTTCGCGGAAGCACTTTTGAAGCAAACCGCCAATAAAATGGAGTTGGCAATAGAAAATATCAAGCGATTTCTGGTACGACTTACTCCCAAAGTGGCGTTTAGTCCTGATTTGACATCCGAATACTCCTTTTCTTTGGGCATCACACCTAAAGAGTATTCTCCGGAAGAGATATTAGCCTTGCCGGAATTATTAGCCAAGCATATCGGCAAGCATATTGTTGTTTGCATTGATGAGTTTCAGCAGATAGGCGAATGGCCGGACAGCATATACGTACAAAAACGAATGCGTGGTGTTTGGCAACATCAGCAACATGTGTCCTATTGTTTATTCGGTAGCAGACAACATATGATGACCAATATCTTCCAAAACAAACGGATGCCCTTCTACCAGTTTGGCGAACCGAACTATCTGCAACCGATACCAACCGCAGACTGGATTCCGTTTATTCAGAGTAAGTTTGCAGAAAAAGACCTGACTATCAGCGAAGAATATGTTACAAAGATATGCGAAATTGTACGCAATCAATCCTCTTATGTGCAACAATTGGCATGGAATGTAATGATTAACACACAAGAGGAAGTAACTGAGAAAGTGATTGAACAAGGAGTGAGTGATCTCCTCGCTCAATGTACACCGCTTTTCATAGAACAATTGAATCCTCTTACAACCTATCAGATGAATTTTTTGCGTGCTATCAATAATGGACAGCACGACCAGTGGACATCGCAAGAGGTGATGGGGAAATACAATTTAGGCACAAAATCCAATATTGCAAAAATGCAAACATTGTTACTTGAAAAAGATTTTATTGAGCGTCGGGAAGACGGGCTTTATCTCTCCGATCCGGTTCTGGAACTTTGGCTTAAGCAACACTAAAATAGGTGCATTTTAAAATGCGATGTGCATATATCACATTCCTTTTCGTAACTCTCAGTTGGAGCGGATGTCATTTGGTAGGTTCGGATGCCTCCGAGCGGCTTCATGAGGCAGAAGAATTATACCAACAAGGCATCTCCTCTAACAGCAGTAGTCAGTACGAAAGTTCTACCGCCTATTTGAAGCAAGCGGAGGAGATTCTGGTGGATCTTCCGCAGTCAGCACAAAGAGATCAGTTGTTAGGCTTGACTTGGTTTCGTTTAGGCAATACCTCGGAAAGCGAGATGCTGTACGACATCGCGCAAAATTACTACCGCAAAGCGATCCCGATGTTAGATCCCGATAGTAATGCAGTTTATTTAGCCTGTGCCTACCGCGACATTGCGCGCACGATGGCTATAGCGGGCAGCAAACAAGACAGTGTGCTTTGGTATTTCGCCCAAGCAGAGCGATATGCACGCGCAGCCAACAGCCCGTTGCTCTTACTCGATATAGATGCCTATCGCTACCAACTCTGCTATCCGGACAGCGTAGCCCACCGCCTGGCGGTCTGCAAGCAGCTGGCAGAAGAGTACCACATTCCTACGCGTTATTCGGAGATCGTCGAACTGCTCTTGGCGCAACACGCTACGGACTCTGCCGCCTATTATCTGGAGCACTTACAACCTACCGACTCTGCCTACGCCTATTGGTTCGAACAAAGTTATGCGTATCTGAACAGCAAGATCCTCCGTCAACGCGGACAAGCCGACACGGCCTACAGCGTGTTATTGGATTTGTATGATCGCAAGATAGATGAGCTGCAGCGCGACGCGGGCGCACGCACGTACGCGCTTTCCTTACATTATGATGTCGCACGCGAGCAACAACGCGCCGAAGAGGCACAACGTGAACGACAATGGCAACGCAAGATCTCGTTTGTGCTGGTACTATTGTTAGCGGTCGTTCTGGTGCTGTTTATCGTCCTTTGGAGGTATTGGCAGCAACGACGTCGTGAACAAGCAAGACAGTTAGAGGCCTTGCGTGACAAATACGTGCAGCAGTTACAATTGGCGTTGGAACGGCTTCAGCAGAAAGTAAACCTCACCCGCGAGATAGAAATGCAGCGAATGCGCGGCAACGAGGTAGAGTTCCCGAAATGGTTGCAGACCTACCGCGATGAGCAACTGACGATGAGCAAAGAGAGTCTGGACGAACTGATTGCTTCGATTGATAAAGCCTTAGATGGCGCCATCAGTCGCTTGCGCGCGGAGTATCCAGAACTGACCGAATCGGACATGCAGTTCGCTATTCTATCCATCATCGGTGCCTCCGACAACGATATGTCTATCGTGCTGAACGTACAAAAACAAACGATCTACCATAGAAGGCAGATCGTCCGTAAACATATCAACTCAGAGATAGAGGATATTGATGCGTGGCTGCGCACTTACGTGCTGCGTTAAGAGCGTTAGCGGAGGGAGGAGAGTTTGCGGATTTGGTCGATTTGACGTTTATCGTCAGCCTCGCGGAGGGCTTGGCGTTTGTCGTAGGTGTGCTTACCTTGGCAGAGGGCTATTTCCATTTTAGCAAGGCCTTTCTCATTGATAAAGAGACACAGGGGGATAATGGTCTTACCGGTATCCTTGGTCGCTTTCTCCAGTTTGCGTATCTCGCGTCGCTGCAGCAGCAGTTTGCGGTCACGCTTGGCTTCATGATTAGCATAGGAGCCGAACCGGTACTCGGCTATATGCATTTGTTTGACATACATCTCCCCATGTTCTACCGCACAATAGGAATCAACGAGCGAAGCCTTTCCTTCCCGAATAGACTTAATCTCCGTACCGTACAACACGATACCGGCCGTATAGCGATCAAGAATGATGTACTCAAACTTCGCTTTCTTGTTTAGGATTCGTATGTCGCTCTTTAGTTTCAAGTTTCTTATATTTCCTTTGTCTTTGTTCCCATCGATCGCGCGCATATTGCTGCATATCGATGACGGTATCGTTCTCGTCGATGATCTCGAGTCCGAAGATAGTCTCGATGATGTCTTCGAGGGTAAGGATACCGACAAAACAACCGTATTCATCGATGATCTGCGCTATCTGGCTCTTCTGTTTGAGCATGGAATCGAAGATGGTACCGAGTGTCAAGTCCTGATCAAAAGCCGGCAGCGAACGTTTGATGCCGCCGAGCGTTTTACGGAAATGGTCTTCAGTCAGTTCCTCGAGTGCATCGTTGCGCAGCACATAACCGGTTATATACTCGGGTGATTCCGGTTTATAGAGCGGGATACGCGAGAAATGGTCATATTCGTCATTGTCGTAGTATGCCCTGAGGGTCATGCTCTCGGGTGCGATTTTCGCCACCACGCGCGGCGTCATCACATCGTACGCATGAATGGAGTCAAGGCGCATGAGGTTGGTAAAAATCTTATTCTCATCCTCGTCCACTACACCTTCTTCCTCACCCACATTGACCATGGACAGCACCTCTTCGCGGCTGACGGAAGGTTCGTCCTCATTATCCGGCACCATACGCGATATGAGTTCCACCAGCCATACGAGCGGATAGAGGACGATGATGAGCAGATGAATCGTGCGGGCTGTGAACCCCATCAGATTGCGCCAATAGGTCGTACCGATAACCTTCGGGATGATCTCACCGAAGAAGAGGATGAGGACGGTGGTGAGAGCAGAAACGAGCCCGAACCACTTGGAGCCGAACACGGCGGTAGCCTGCATACCGACACCGGCAGCCCCGATGGTGTTGGCGATGGTGTTGAGTGACAAGATAGCAGCTAAAGGACGACCTGTGTCTTCCTTATAACTGCTCATCAGTTTGGCCGGCGCATAGCCTTCCTCTTCACGTAAGTTGATATAACTGATTGACGTTGACATCAGAACTGATTCCAAGACGGAACACAGGAAACTGACGCCCATTGCGCCGAATAAAAATACTAATAATAGTCCCATAATTCAAATCGGGTACAAAGGTACAGCTTTTTTTGCATATATGCAAATTTTTTGAAATTAATAATTAAAAATTAATAATTAATATTGCGTAGAGGGCACAAAAAAAAACGACCCGAAGGTCGCTTTCTTTGCTTACGCATGATTAGCATCATACGTAGCCAGTTCGAGGCTCCACAGGTACGCCTTCATGGTTTTCTTGCCGTTCGGCTGGTCTTTCTGTGCCTTGAAAGCGGCGGTGTCGTTCGCCACTCGGCTCAGATCCTGTGCACGCTCGGCTACTGCTGCGGAGACAGCTGCGAAACGTGAACGACGTTTCAACTCGTCTGCCAGCACCGGAGTGGTACGGGTGATGTTTTTCAGCGTACGGAGGTAAAGACGCGAACAGTGTTTGCTGGTCGTCTCGGCTGCACGGTGCGTAGCGAGCACCATACGCTCGTCATCCGCGTGCTGCGACTTTTTGTTGATTTTGGTCAAAGCTCCCTGAATGGTCTCAAACAGTGGAGCGGGTCTAAAAATAGCCATAAGTGAGTAAGTATTTTTAGTGAGTAATTAGATATAGACCCATTCTTTTGAGAGGCGGGTCATTTTGCCTCTTTTCGATGCTTCTCTACGTGATACATACCGAGTGTGAGGATTTTGATGATGATCTCAAAGAGGACTTTGGTCCATTTGGGTTCCTCGTTCGGTACGAACGCAGAGGAAGAGCTGTTCTGTTTCATTTTCTTGATAGATGTTAAAACGGTTAATAAAAGCTTGTATGTTTGCCATTCCGGCGGCGTCGGTGAGAACGCATCCGGTTGAGTGTTCAGGGAGTGATCCGCGATGAATGCGGATGCCTTCTCGGTTGGGTACGTTGCTGATGAGCGGCAGGCGTTTTTGGAACTTAGGCGAGTAGGTGATGCTGAGCGGATAGGTTCCTTCGGGAATGAGGAAGTCGGCGTTCTCGAGTGTTTCAACCGGGACGTCAGCGTCCTCGTAGAACGGCAGTAGGATCGTTCCTTTAACGGCTTTGCCTTCAGGCTTTTGGCGAATGAGAGTTATTATCATTGTTGTGGGTGTTTTTTGTTTTGTAGTGATAATCGACACCTATAATAGAGCCGGCAAAAGTGGCAGTTTCGCCGAAGGCAACGAGGATAGTCTCGTGTATCTCGCCTTGCGGAGCGAGCAGTGCTCCCAGGTAGAGCAGTCCGATGCCAGCGATAGTCAGCGCGGCGGCGATGATAAGTTGTATGCGATTATTCATATGCGTTTTTGTTTGACGGTGCAAAGGTAGTATAAAAAACGGAGACGACCAAATAATCGCCTCCGCAGAATTAAGAACCTTAATTTTTTCAATCTTTGGTAAGGTCGTAGCCTGCAT
>JAFPJV010000055.1 GCA_017425065.1 Paludibacteraceae bacterium | reverse complement strand
TTCAAGAGCGGAGCCGAGTATTCCAGAAAAGGACGTGTCACGAGTATCACGGGTACGGTGGATCGTACGACGGGTGCCCTGACATGCAAGGCGACGTTCCCGAATCCGGAAGGTATCCTGTATTCGGGTATTCAGGGATCGGTAGTCATTCCCATCGAGGTGAAAGACGTGATGGTCGTGCCGCAGAACTCCGTAGTGCGTCTGCAGGACAAGTCGCTCGTCTATAAAGTAGGTGCCGACAGTTGTGCGCACAGCGCGATAGTCGAGACTGTAGGTATCAGCAGCGGTCGCGATCTGGTCATCACCTCCGGTATAGAGGTGGGAGACGTCATTGTGACGGAAGGTGCCAACAACGTACAAGAAGGACAAAGAGTGATTTTCTAATTTACCATTTTATCATTTACCATTTGGTCATTTATTGATTCATTTATACATTTAATCATTCAATGACTCAATAACCCAATGACAAAATAAATGGTACATGGTAAATGACCCAATTGTAAATGTTTTTATGAAGAATATTTTCATTTCCAAACATGTGATGGCGTGTGCGATAGCGATAGTTATCGTTCTCGTCGGATTCATATGCCTGAAGAGTCTGTCCGTGGAGCAGTATCCGAACATTGCTCCGCCGAGTGTGCAGGTATCCACGTCCTATTCGGGTGCGGATGCCAACACGGTAATGAAATCCGTTATCCAGCCCCTGGAGGAGCAGATCAACGGCGTGCAGGACATGACCTACATGACCGCCACCGCCAGTTCGACAGGCGAGGTGTCCATCATGGTCTATTTCAAGCAGGGAGCCGATCCCGATATGGCGACCGTCAACGTCCAAAACCGTGTGTCGCAGGCGGAGGCGCTGCTGCCGTCCGACGTGACGCAGGTGGGTGTGACAGTGTCGAAGATGCAGAACAGTATCTTGCAGATTGCAGGTCTGAAATCCACCGACGGCAAGTATGACGACAACTTCATCTCCAACTATATCGACATCAACGTCAAGCCGCGTCTGATGCGTATCACGGGCGTGGGCAACGTGAACAACCTTGGTAACACGTATGCGTTGCGCGTATGGCTCAAGCCGGACGTGATGGCGCAGTACGGTATCACGCCGGACGATATCTCCGCCGCTATCGCTACCCAGAGTTTCGTGTCATCTACCGGTACGCTCGGCCAGCAGTCGGAGAATGCTTACCAGTACCCGATGGAATACAAGGGTACGCTCAAATCCATTGAGGAGTTCAACAACATCGTCATCCGCTCCAACGGCGGCAGCAACCTGCTGTATCTGGAAGATGTGGCGGATGTGGAGATAGGTGCCCAGAGTTATACGATGACCTCTTCGGTCGATGGACAGCCGGGTGTGTTCTATATCATCAACCAGGCGCCGGGTGCCAATGCCACCGAGGTGAACAGCAAGATAGAAGCCCTCTACGAGCAGCTCAAACCGACTTTGCCTGCCGGCTTGGAGTTCGTCGTATTGGAGACCAGCAACGACTTCCTGTTTGCCGCCATTTACAACGTGGTGGAGACGCTCATCATCGCCATTCTGCTGGTTGTCATCGTCGTGTATTTCTTCTTGCAGAATTGGAAGGCGACTCTCATCCCGTCTATCTCGATTATCGTTTCGTTGCTCGGCACGTTTGCCATCGTGATGGTGGCCGGTTTCTCGCTGAATATCCTGACGCTCTTTGCTTTGGTGCTGGCGATCGGAACGGTGGTGGACGACGCGATAGTCGTCGTCGAAGCCGTGATGGCGAAGCTGGAAAGCGGCAAGATGCAGGGAACGCCCAAAGAGAAAGCCGTGCAGGCTACACGCGAAGCGATGAGCGAAGTGTCGGTGGCCGTCATCTCGTGTACGCTGGTGTTCATGGCGGTGTTTATCCCTGTGACCTTCATGAGCGGCACGTCAGGTACGTTCTTCACCCAGTTCGGTATTACTATTGCCGGTGCGGTGGGTCTTAGTTGTGTCTGCGCACTCGTGCTCTGTCCCGCCCTCTGCGTTCTGCTGATGCGCCCGAACGATCCAACGACCAACGACCAACGACCAACGACTAAATGGAAAGGCCTCGACTACTATACCAAGATAGCCTACGATGCCGCCTACAACGCCATTCTCGGAAAATACAAAGGCGCCGTGGCAAAATATATCAAGCGTCCGTGGGTGTCTTTCGCTATTCTGGTTTGTGCTGCGGCACTCCTTGTTCTCTTCATGCGCGTGTTGCCTTCGGGTCTTGTACCGCAGGAAGACCAGGGTGTTATCATGTGCGAGGTGCGTGCGCCGGAAGGTTCCACCCTGCATGAGACAGAGGAAATCATGAAGCAGGTGGAGGAGAAAGTGAAAGCCATTCCGGAGATGGAGAGCTATGCGATTTGTAACGGTTACGGACTGATATCCTCCAGTGGTTCGAGCTTTGCGACCCTTATCATCCGTCTTAAGAACTGGGACGACCGTCCGGGCTTCAACCATTATATCGACCTCATCATCTATCGCTTCTATCTGTCCTGCCAGAGCATCAAGAATGCCAAGGTGCTGCCGTTCCAGATGCCCCAGATTCCGGGCTACGGTTCGTCCAACAGCATCGACCTGCAGGTGCAGGACATGAGCGACGGCAACATCACCGAGTTCGGTCAATACACGGATGCTTTCCTTGCCAAGCTGCAGGAACGTCCGGAGATAGCGAGTGCCATGTCCACGTTCTCGGAGCGCTATCCCAAGTACCAGATCTCTGTTGATCCGGTTCAGTGCGAACGTGCCGGCACCTCTGCCAAGGCGGTGCTGGGGACGCTGGGTGCGTATTGCGGCGGGTCGTATGTGGGCAACTTCAACCAGTTCAACAAGATCTACCGCATCTTGGTAGGAGCGGCTCCCGAGTATCGTCTGGATCCCTCCTCGCTCAATAATATGTATATCAAGGTGGCGAACGGCAAGATGGCGCCGCTATCGCAGTTCATACGTCTCAAGGAGATCGTCGGTTCGTCGTCGCTCAAGCATTTCAACCTGTTCCAGACCATCTCGTGCAGCGTGACGGCGGCCAACGGCTATTCGGAGAGCCAGGCACATCAGGCGATAGCCGAGGTGTTCCGCGAGACCATGCCGACCTATTGCAATTATGAGTACGGCTCCATGTCGCGCGAGGTGGAGGAGAGCTCGCAGAGCAATATGACCATACTTATCTACGGCATTTGCGTCATCCTCATTTATCTCATCCTCGGTTCGCTCTACAACTCCTGGCTCACGCCTTTTGCCGTCCTGCTCAGCGTTCCGTTCGGTCTGATGGGTTCGTTCCTCTTCTCGTGGATAGGCTACAAGATGGGTCTGCCCGGTATGGAGAACAATATCTACCTGCAGACAGGTGTCATCATGCTCATCGGCCTGCTGGCCAAGACGGCTATCCTCATCACCGAGTTTGCCGCCGAACGGCGTGCACAGGGGATGTCGATCCGTGATGCCGCACTCGAGGCTGCTCACGAGCGTCTGCGCCCGATCCTGATGACTGTGGTCACGATGATTGTGGGTATGCTGCCGCTCGTCTTCTCAGGCGGTGCGGGTGCCAACGGCAACCGTGCTCTTTCGCTCGGCGTCGTAGGCGGTATGGCTATTGGTACACTCGCGTTGGTATTTGTTGTGCCCGCTTTCTTCATCGTCTTCCAGACGCTGGAGGAGAAACTGAGCGGCGAACCTAAATCACTCGAAAGCGGAAAGGAGGAAACAAAATGAAAACCCAGAAATTTTCAATTTTCAATTGTCCATTGTCCATTGTCCATTGTCTATTGTCCATTTGCATCGCGCTTTGCGCGATAGCCTTCTCCGGCTGTAATATCTATCGCAAATACACGCCGCCCACCGACACACCGGACAACTTGTTCGGCCGTACGGAGGTCTCCGAAGGCGACGATGCCTCCGGCGTAGGGGAACTCTCCTGGCGCGAGTTCTTTGCCGATCCGCTGCTGCAGCAACTCATCGATTCTGCCCTGGTGCGCAACACCGATATCCGTTCGGCGCGTCTGACGGTGGAGAAAGCTCAGGCATCACTCCGTGCTGCCAAACTGGCTTATCTGCCGTCGCTCAGTCTCGCGCCGCAGGTCAGCGTCGGTGGTACGGTGGCGCCGGGAGGTGCTGTGACACCTGTGTGGACCTACAATATCCCCTTGCAGATCGACTGGAATATCGGTATCTCCGGCTCGGTCACGGTCAACAAACGCAAATCGCAAGCCGTTTTGGCGCAGGCAGAAGCGCAACGCGATGCCATGCAGGCCAATATCATCTCGGCGGTTGCACAGCAGTACTTTATGCTCTTGCTCCTTGACCGCGAGATGGAAATCCTCCTTGCGACAGACAGCCTATGGGACAAATCGCTGGAGACCCAGCGTGCCTTGTGGGAGAACGGACGCTCCTATTCGACGGCTGTCAATCAGATGGAGTCATCTAATCTGAGCGTTAAGATGCAAATTGTCGATGTGCAGCGCAGTATTCGTGGCGTAGAGAACACGCTTTGCAAGATGCTTGCCGTCACCCCGCGTCCCATAGCGCGCAGCACGTGGGGACAATATGAGTTGCCGGCACGTTTCGGTACGGGAGTACCGGCATCGCTCTTGGAGAACCGTCCCGATATCCGTCTGGCAAACCACACGCTGGAAGAGGCGTTCTACAACGTAGCTTCCGCTCGTGCGGCGTTCTATCCATCTATCTCCCTGCAGGGTATCCTCGGATGGACCAACGGCAGCGGCGCGATAGCCGATCCGGGCGCATTGCTTATGCAGCTGGCGGGATCGCTGGTGCAACCCATCTTTGCCTTGGGAAAACTGAAAGCAGGCCTCAACATAGCCAAGTATAATCAGGAGGACAAACTCAACCAGTACGTACAGACCGTCATCGATGCCGGAAACCAGGTCAACGAGGCATTGGCGGATTGCCAGACGGCGAAAGAGAAAGACGTGCTGTACAGAAGGCAAGTCGAGGTGCTGCAGGAGGCGTTTGACGGTACGCGCGAACTGATGGACAACGGCAAGGCCAGCTACCTAGAGGTGCTCACTGCCCAGGAGTCCCTGCTCTCCGCCCAACTCAACCAGGCTACCAACCTCTACAACGGCTCGCAAGCACTCATAGCCCTCTATATCGCATTGGGTGGCGCATCGAAATAAACCACAATGTCTTATCCTGAAAAAAGTAGACACATTTAGAAACCCTAAAATGTCTACATTATGGATTTAAGAAGAAGCAAGAGTAAGTTTACTCGGGAACAACGTCCGCACATGAGTATCGGGTATCTCTTTATCATGTTACGGTGACGTACGGGGTGCGAACGTAGTGCGAACGAGGATGATTCGTGTCTCTTTTCAAATCACGGTGCAAAGATACGATGAACATTTTGGTTTTTGCGAAAAAACGTCGAGGGCACCGACACGGCAAGCCGTCCCACCTCGAAATACAGGAGGAGCCGTACTGTTTACATAATTTGTAGGCTTAGCCTATCCTGTCTTGTAGTCTTTCAGCCGTTTATGTACAAGCACAACACGTCTAAAAGTCTACAATCCAGTAATTTTACAAAAAAATCACAAATTATGTAAAAAAGTTGCGAAAAAATTTGGAAAAACCAAAATGTTCATCGTATCTTTGCAGCGTTTTTCAGAACAACCACGGTGCGCAACGTGATTGCCTCCTGTCAAACAGCCACTCTCGCGCCACTACGGCGTTTTTTATGCCGAAAAATCCTAATAATACGCGCAAAAAAAAAATTTTTTCGATTTTGCTTGCGTGTTTGATTTATTTTTTGTAATTTTGCAGCCTGATATGTGTGCACGCACGCGCACAGGTAACAAATAATGAATAAAGAATAATGAATATCTATAGAAATGGAAGAACAAAAAGAGAAGTATGACGGCTCAAGTATTCAAGTGCTTGAGGGATTGGAAGCGGTGCGCAAGCGCCCTGCGATGTATATCGGCGATATCTCGCAGAAAGGTTTGCACCACTTGGTGTATGAGGTGGTGGACAACTCAATAGACGAAGCCCTGGCGGGTTTCTGCAACGAGATAGCCGTCCACATCAATGAAGACAACTCGATCACGGTGCAGGACAACGGTCGCGGTATTCCGGTGGATATGCATCCGAAGGAGCACAAGAGTGCGCTGGAGGTCGTTATGACCGTGCTGCATGCCGGCGGTAAGTTTAACAAGGACTCGTACAAGGTGTCGGGCGGTCTGCACGGCGTGGGTGTGAGTTGCGTGAATGCGCTCTCCACGAAGATGCATGTCGAGGTCTATCGTAACGGTCAGATCCATACGCAGGATTACGAGAAAGGCAAGCCCTTGGCACCGGTGCACGTGATCAGCGAAGCCGAAGCGACCGGTAACTGGGAGCAGCGCAAGACGGGTACGTTTGTGCAGTTCTGGCCGGACGACACGATATTCACCGAGACCGTGTATCAGTGGGACATCCTGGCAAACCGTATGCGCGAACTGGCATTCCTGAACGCCGGTATCAAGATCGTGCTGAAGGACAAGCGCGTCATGGAGGAGCATACGCTGGAGAACGGACTGAAGGTCATTGAGTGCAAACGCGAGGCATTCTATTCCGAGAAGGGCTTGCAGGAGTTTGTGCGCTATATCGACAGCAACCGCACGCCGCTCATCAGCGAGGTGATTCACCTGAATACGGACAAGTACGGTACGCCCGTAGAATGCGCCATATTGTACAACACCGATTTCAACGAGAACGTACACTCGTACGTGAACAATATCAACACCATTGAGGGCGGAACCCACGTAGCCGGTTTCCGTGCGGCTTTGACGCGCGTGATGAAGAAATACGCCGAGGAGAGCAAGATGCTGGAGAAAGCCAAACTGAAGGACAAAGACGGCAACTCGACCATCGACCCGAACGACTTCCGCGAGGGCTTGACGGCTGTGATCAGCGTCAAGGTAGCCGAGCCGCAGTTTGAGGGGCAGACCAAGACCAAGCTGGGTAACTCCGAGGTGGCGGGTATGGTCAGCGCTGCCGTTGCGGAAGCCTTGCAGAACTACCTGGAGGAGCATCCGGATGACGCCAAGAAGATCGTGGAGAAAGTCATCCTGGCTGCTCAGGCACGTATTGCGGCACGTAATGCCCGTCAGTCGGTGCTCCGCAAGAGTCCGTTGACAGGCGGCGGTCTGCCCGGTAAGTTGGCTGACTGTGCGTCGAAGGATGCAGCCGAGTGCGAGCTGTTCTTGGTTGAGGGAGATTCTGCCGGCGGTACCGCCAAGACCGGTCGTGACCGCGTGCATCAGGCTATCCTGCCGTTGCGCGGTAAGATTCTGAACGTGGAGAAAGCGATGGATCACAAGGTATTCGAGTCGGAAGAGGTGCGTAATATCTTCACGGCGCTGGGTATCACCTTCGGTACGGAGGAAGATCCCAAGGCGCTCAACCTCTCGAAGATCCGTTACCACAAAGTGATTATCATGGCCGATGCCGATGTCGATGGTGCGCATATCGCCACCCTGATTATGACCCTGTTCTTCCGTCATATGAAGGAGGTAATTGAGCAAGGACACCTGTACATCGCCATGGCACCGCTCTATATGTGCTCGAAGGGTAACTACCGCGAGTACTGCTGGAACGACCAGCAGCGTCATGACTTCATCCAGAAATACGCCGGTGGTGACGAGCGTCAGGTGAAGACGCAGCGCTACAAAGGTCTGGGTGAGATGTCGGACGAGCAGCTCTGGGAGACCACGATGGATCCCGCTCGTCGTCTCTTGAAGAAAGTGACGATAGAGAACGCCGCCGAGGCCGACCGCACGATAGCCATGCTGATGGGCGACGATGTGGCTCCGAGACGCGAGTTTATAGAGCAGAATGCGACTTATGCTAAAATCGATGCATAATCGATTTTAGCAATTGAAAATTGAAAGTTGAAAATTGAAAGTAGCTGTTTACTGTTCGGCGAAGGACGTGATACCGGAGGAGTATCTGGCTCTGGGAGATGCGTTGGGAACCTGGCTCGGTGAGCACGGGCATACGCTCGTCTATGGAGGCGCTACGGGCGGACTGATGAGCCGCGTGAGCAATGCTGCTAGAAAAGCCGGAGCACACGTCATAGGCGTCATCCCTCCGCGCATCAAAGCCGCAGGACGTCTGGCAACCAACTGCCACGAACTGATCGAAGTGGCGCACATGTCCGAGCGCAAGCAGCGGATGCGTGAATTGGCCGACTGCTTCGTCTGCCTGCCCGGCAGCTACGGCACGCTGGACGAGATGCTGGACGTGCTTGCCAGCGGGACAGTGGGAGAGCACCGCAAGCCGCTCTACGTGCTGAACTACCTCGGCTTCTACGACCACCTCAAACTGCTGGCGGAACATATGCGGACGTTGCATTTTCTGCCCCAAGAAGAACATTATGTACCAATCTATGCAAATAGTTTGGAAGAATTATATCAAATGATCCATTAATACCATTTTATTATGAATCTGTTTTTATCAAGATTAACAGGACGTCTCTATTCTACTGACAAGATGGAGCGCCAAATGATTGCCATGGAGGAGCGTATTGCACGCTACCGCCGCATCGAGCAATCGGCTGAAATGAAAGAGTATCTCGAACTGAAAAAAGTGGTCGAGAGCAAAGAATTTCAGCAGAAAAAGTTCAACTGGATTCGCACCAAGTTCAAGAGCACTTCTACGTACGAGACAATCAGTCGCTACAAGAAGTTGTTGCACGACAAAGAACTGCAACTATATCTCGAGTTGGAGAACAGCCAGCGTCTGAAAGACTATCTGGAGTTCCGTCAGGGACCGAATTACGTGAAACTGCAGAACAAGAAAGAAGTGCGCAACACGCTGGAACTGAAGCAATGGTCGGAGTTTGAGAAGTCGAAAGACTTCAAGGCGTATATCCGCTTTCGCAATTCGAAGACGCCGGAGCGTTTCAAGGAGCTGGTGGCCGAAGTGTCTACGCCGGAATTCAAGGAGCAGTATTCTTTCTGGAGCAACTCCAACCGTTGGAAGACGACGGACGAGTACCAGCAGGAGGCACGCTTCAAGCAACTGGCAGCCATGGAGGACATACGCTATTACTTCCGCGAGGATCGCAAGCGTATCGAGACAATGGAACGCTGGGACACCACGTTCCAGGACGAGTTTGAGTGGTTCCGTATGGCCGAGTCGGCATGGAAACCCGGTTTTGCATATGATAACCCGAATCTGAAGACCAACCACTCGTTCGTGAACGAGCAGCAGGCCAATAACGGCGGTCGCAATGTCGGCACGATGGACAACAAACTCTGTCTGTTCACCAAGCAGGAGAAAGTAACTGCTCCGGCATGGGATACCAAGAAGGGCTTTATCACCAAGGACTTCGATTATACAAGCGATATCATCCAGACGGCAGCCACGTTCCGCCAGAAAGAGGGTATATTCATGGCTAAGTTGCGCATAGAGGGCGATATCCACCACGCCGTATGGTTGGGTTCGGGCAAGCGTCTGCCGATGCTGAGCCTGTTCCACTACAACGGCAAGCATATCACGGTAGGCAACTACAAGGAGCGCGGTGGCTTCGACGGCACCGTGATACGTGGTATCTCAGCCAAGAAATACTATATCTACAGTCTCCGTTGGAACGAGCGTGAACTGATATGGTATGTCAACAACGTAGAAGTATATCGTACGTCGTACAACATGCCTAAAGAGCCGCTGTACTTCGCTATCTCTTCGTTCATCGACGAGCAGCAGAAAGCCCAGGAAGGTACGCTCAACGTAGCATGGGTACGTGCGCTGAAAGTGGTGAAATGAAACCGTTGCTGCTCATAGCCGGTCCGTGTGCGATTGAAAGTCGCGAGGTGGTTATGCAGACTGCCGAACGGCTGCGTGAGGTATGCGACAAGTTGGGGCTCAGGCTCTACTTCAAGTCATCCTTCGACAAGGCAAACCGCACATCGGCTTCGGCTCGCGGCATAGGCATCGACGAAGGCCTCAAGATATTGTCCGAGGTCAAGAGTGCGTTCGGACTTCCTATCCTGACCGACGTACACGAATCATGGCAATGTAAGCCCGTGAGCGAAGTAGCCGACGTGCTGCAGATACCGGCTTTCCTGAGCCGTCAGACCGACTTGCTGCAGGCTGCGGCTCGTACGGGGCGGATAGTGAATGTGAAGAAAGGTCAGTTTATGGCGCCATGGGATATGGGCGGCGCTATCAGCAAGATTCGTGCAGTCAATGCCGAAGCGGACATATGGCTCACGGAGCGCGGTTCGAGTTTCGGTTACGGCAGGCTGGTGGTGGATATGACGGCTCTCATAGAGATGCGCCGGTTCGGATGTCCGGTGATATTTGATGCCACACATGCCGTGCAGCAGCCCAGCAGCCAGCAGGGCATCACGGGTGGCAACCGCGAGATGGTTCCCCATCTGATGCGTGCGGCATTGGCTGTAGGTGTTGACGGCCTGTTCCTGGAGGTGCATCCTCGTCCGGAAGAGGCTATCAGCGATGCGGCGAACCAAGTGCGGCTGGATGATATAGAGACCATCCTCACCCAAGCAAAACAGGTCTATGAATTAACGCAATCATTATGACGCATAGCGAAAGAGCGAAACAGATATTCGAGGTCGAGATACAGGAACTGCAGCAACTGCAGCATCAGATAGGTGACAGTTTTGACCGTACGGTGGAGACTATCTATGCGTGCCGTGGCAAACTGGTCATCATGGGTATCGGCAAGACCGGTATCATCGGTCACAAGATTGCTTCGTCGATGGCTTCTACCGGTACGCAGGCTATCTTTGTGAATGCGGCGGAGGCGGTACACGGCGACTTGGGCATGGTCTGTCAGGACGATGTGGTCATGCTGGTCAGCAACAGCGGTGAGACCAACGAGATACTCTCCGTGATCGACCCGCTCCGCAAGATAGGGTGCCGCATTATTGCCATGACGGGTGATGAGAAATCGCGTCTGGCGAAGAGTTGCGACATCGTGCTTTCCACGCATGTCGATCGCGAAGCTTGTCCGCTCGGCCTGGCTCCTACAACGAGTACGACGGCTACCAGTATGATAGGCGACGCCCTGATGGTCTGCCTCATGGAGAAACGCCGTTTCCGTGCAGAGAACTTTGCCGTCTATCACCCGGGAGGCGCTTTGGGACGCAAGTTGCTCGGACGTGTAGGACAACATATGCAGGAGTACGTACCGCGTGTGCAGATCTCGACTCCGCTACGCCAACTGGTGCTGGAGATGTCGAAAGGACACATGGGTATGACGATGGTGTATGAGGACAAGACATGCCGAGGCATTATCACCGACGGAGACCTGCGTCGCGCCATAGAGAGCAAACCGCAATTGGACGCACTTGTCGCGGGCGACATCATGACGCCGAGCTACAAACGTATCCATCGTCAGGCACTCATGAGTGATGCCCTGGAACTGATGGACAAGCACAATATCACGACGCTGGCTGTGACCGAGACAGAGCAGTCCACAGAAATCATAGGTATATTATCCATCCACCATATTATTGACTTTAATTAATCCTGATATATCATGGAATCAACCATTACAGTTTATTGCAAAAACACCCGCACTTATCATGAGGTGCCCCGCGGTATTTCGCTGATCGAACTGAAGGATCGTATCGGTCTGGAGATGCAGTATCCGATTATTGCAGCGCATGTCAACTACAAAGTGGAGAGCTTGGATTTTCTGCTTTACAAGCCGAAAGATGTGGAGTTTCTGGATGCCAGCAGTCCGAGCGGAATGCGTTGTTATGTGCGTACGCTGAATATGGTGCTGGCATGCGCTATCAGTGAGTTGTATCCGCGTGCGGATTTGCGCATTGAGCATCCTATATCCAAGGGATACTATTGCACGCTGCAATGGCGAATGCCCAAGCAGGGTGACCTGAATGCGGAAGCCGGACAGCCGCAACTGACGCCTGAGATGGTGGAGGCTATCAAGACCCGCATGCAGGAAATCATCAAGGAGGATCGCCGCATCTTTGAGGAAGAGAAGCAGACCAAAGAGGTAATCAAGATGTTTGCTGCCCGCTCCGACGGCGAGTCAACCATCATTGAGACACTGGGAAATCCCTATTGCCGTTACTTCCGGATGGGCGACTATATCGACTACTATACAAGCAGTACGATGCCCTCGACCGGCTATATCAACATCTTTGACCTGGAGCCGTATCACGACGGCATGTTGCTGCGTATTCCTAACCGCAACAACCCAGACCGCCTGGAGGACAAACTGGTACAGGATCACATGTTCCAGATATTTTCCGAGTTCAGTGCATGGAACAAACTGCTGCATATCAACAATGTCAGTGAGTTTAACGTTGCCTGCAAGAACAACCGCTCGTTTGAGATGATCAAGCTGGCCGAAGCGCTGCACGAGAAGAAAGTAGCGCAGATAGCCGACCAGATAGCGGAGAAACAGCCCAAACTGATTTTCATTGCCGGTCCGTCATCCTCAGGAAAGACGACCTTCTCCAAGCGTCTGCAAATCCAGTTGATGGTCAACGGAATTCATCCCGAAGTCATTTCCATGGATGATTACTTTGTCAATCGTGAGGACACGCCGCGTGATGAGAATGGCGACTGGGATTTCGAGAACGTCGAGGCTGTTGACCTGCCTCTGTTCCGTCAGCAGATGCGCGACTTGCTGGACGGCAAGGAAATAGATGTTCCGACATTCTCTTTCGAAAAAGGCGAACGCGTATATGAAGGACGCAAACTGCAATTGAAGAAAGACAGCGTGCTCGTCATCGAGGGTTTGCACGCATTAAATCCGATTTTATTACCGGATGTGGCACGGAATTTGACATTCAAAATATATGTATCGGCATTGACCACCATCAATATCGACAACCACAACTGGATTCCGACCACGGATATCCGTCTGTTGCGCCGTATTGTGCGTGACTACAAGTATCGCGGATTCTCGGCACGCGACACGATAGCCCGTTGCCCGAGCGTACGACGCGGTGAGGACAAGTGGATTTATCCGTTCCAGGAGGAAGCCGATGTGATGTTCAATTCGGCACTGCTATTCGAATTGGCTGTCCTGAAACGTCATGCGGAACCGATACTGCAGGAGGTACCCAAGTACTGTGAGGAATATACCGAGGCACACCGGCTGATAAAATTCCTGCAATACTTTGTGCCCATACCGGAGAAAGAAATTCCGCCAACGTCCTTGCTTCGTGAGTTTGTGGGTGGTAGTTCATTCCATTATTGATGATATGAAAAAGCAAATTGTATATATGATTGCCGCATTTTGCGCGTGGGCAGGCGTTTGCCTGCAGGCGCAAGATGTTCATCCCGTTTATTCGGAGCCGATAACCGCCCGGATACTTGTCGATAGCCTTGCTGTCGATAGTCTCGCCAATGATTCGTTGGCGGCTGACTCTGTGGTTTACAACATATGGAATGATTTGGCTTTTGCTTCGATTCAGCAACCGCGTTATGTCCGGATTCTTGCCGAAGGCGGCTATCTCAAAGTGACACCAGGTAAGCAGAAACGACGCAAAATAATCAGCGCAAACCCCGTCGGCTATCGGCTGGAGATATATCAGTCGAATGACCAACGTGTAGGTCAGAATGAGGCAAACCGTCTGCGGGCTATGCTTACAGGTAAAGTGACGGTGCCTATTTATGTGCGTTTTTACACCCCGTTCTGGCGTGTGCGTCTTGGCGATTTCCGAACGCTGGAGGAGGCGAACAAGTTCAAGCAGTTGTTTATCCAGCGTTTCCCCGGAATGAGTCGGCAGACATACGTGGTGCGTGATCATATCAAAGCTGTGGTGATACAGCGTCCAAAGGAGGATAAGTAATGGACTTGCAGCAATTTAATCCGGATCCGGCGCGTACGGAGCGTATCGCGCAACATGTGACAGCCTTGCTGCGTGAGATAGGTGAAGAACCCGAGCGCGAAGGACTGCAGCGTACGCCTCATCGTGTAGGGAAGGCGATGCAGTTTCTTTGCAAGGGCTACAATGAAGACCCCGAAGCCATTCTCCGTTCTGCGTTGTTTGAGGAAGACTACCGCCAAATGGTGGTGGTGAAAGATATTGATTTCTACAGCCTGTGTGAACATCATATGTTGCCGTTCTTCGGCAAAGTGCATGTGGCATATATCCCTGACGGACGGATCACGGGATTGAGCAAGATAGCCCGTGTGGTGGATGTGTATGCACGGCGTCTGCAAGTGCAAGAGCGACTGACCACGCAAATCAAAGAATGTATTCAGAACACGCTGCATCCGTTGGGCGTTATGGTGGTGATAGAGGCGGAGCATCTGTGCATGCAGATGCGTGGTGTGCAGAAGCAGCATGCCATGACCGTTACTTCCGATTTCACGGGCGTTTTCAATCAGGCCAAGACACGTGAGGAGTTTATGAAACTGATCAAAGGTTAAGGTTCCTCTGTTAGCACGATACATTCTCCTTCCGCAGTCATAACAAAGAGCGTATCCGGAGGACAATAATCAGGAGAGAATATACTGCGAGTACGTATAGCTGCGTTACTCGCAGCGTCGTTAGTATAGCGTAAGCCCGCCGCGTCCAGCATGGAGGGAAAGAGGACGGAAGAGTTGTCCTTGCAACGGGCGTGTGCGTGCAACTGTTGCACTTTGTCAGGATACAATGAAGCATAGGCATCACTGTACCAAATAATCAGCGGTACATGAAATAGCCATCTGCTGGCGCTGTAGTTGCCATGCAAAACCAGATTCCGCTCATCATCATACAGATTTTCTCCGTGATCAGACATATACATAACGACTGCCGGTATCTTCAGTTGCTCTGTCAAGCTGATGAGTGAATCCAGAAAATAATCCGTATAGCAAATGGTGTTATCATACGCATTCACCAGTCTCTGCTTGTTGTCCGGACTGATCATGGTTAGCCGGAACTCTTTGCCTAAGGACGGTGTGAATTGCTCAAACTCACTGGTGTAGCGCGTGTCATATCGCCAATGGCTTCCCATCGTGTGCACCACGATAAACCGCTTTGTGGCATTATCCCGCAGTACTTCCTGTAGCGGTGACAGCAGCAGTTCGTCATAGTTATTGGTCGTGTTCATGTCTTTGCCCGTCTCAAAACGTCGGTCCATAGCGTCCAGTACGCGCTGCAGATACAGTGCCCGCGACTTGTTGGTCAACCATGAAGCTTCATATCCCGCCTCTTGGAATGCTTCCGGCAAGGTTTTTTCTTTCAGCACCTTCTCGTGTAGCGTAATGGATATTCGGCTGAGCATATGAGGAACGGATTGTTCTGTGATGCCTGCCTGTGAATAGGCATTCGGGAATGAGACAAGGTTGCTCCGTTTCTGCAACCGAGGTGTCGTAGCACGCTCATAGCCGTTCAGCCCGAAGTTATCGCTTCGCGCCGTTTCTCCGATAACGAGAATATACAGTTCGGGCGTAGAGTCCTGCCGAGCGGTAATACCAAACCGAAAAGGTTCCAACTCCTTCCGGGATGTAATAATATCCGCACGTTCGCGGGCTATTTGTATGGTATTCAGATATATATTATACGGATATATCTTGTAGAATTTTAATAGCGTCAGGTCTTTGGCAAAACGTACAACTTCTTTTGTGTCACGTATGTTGTAGATGTTTCGTGCGTAGCGGCTAAAGAAGAGTATTGCGCCTGCAAACAGAACAGGCAGTCCGATGCCGGCTATCCATAAACCTGTTCGTCGCGGAATCATCCATTCGTTGGCTTGCCTGCTTGCCAGGAAGAAATAACTTATCCATACAGCTACCACGATAATCAATAGAGGCCATATAGCCCCTACTACTCCTATTATTTCCCTCCAGTTGGTGGCATAGAAGAGGTCTACGAATGTAGCAGTAGCGGGATTGTGATTCAGGAAAAGGCTGGCTATCTCGATGGGCGCGCAGAAGAGATACAGGATGCCCATAACGATGAAATATGTTCTTGCCCGAAGAAACAACATAGGCACCATCAGTCCGATGACGACTACCGTCAGATAGGCAATGGCCTTTGCCGGAGAACTCAAATCGCTTGCGGCAGACAAGGCATACAGATTAGGCGCAGTCAGCAGTAGCAACAGGGCAATTCGGATGCCGATATTCTTTGCTTTTGGATTCATCGTATGAACAGAATCTTGACCACGGTATGTCCTCCTACGGCGTTACACAACGCAGTATAGACACCGCTTTGCACACGTTTGCCGTCTTGCGTCCGCCCATCCCATACGGCTATGCCGCCATGGCTGCGTGTCTTGCAGACAAGATTTCCCGCCTCGTCTATGATATTCACCACCGTGTTTTCCATCAGTCCGGCGATTGAGATCATGCCTCCGTAATTCTGACGAACCGGATTAGGGAAAGCATAGGCATTTTCCAGGTTTTCCTGCGGCATAGCTGCATCACTACGGTAACTGGCAATACCATTTGAAGTACCGACAAACAGTTCCCCGCTTGTGGGATCAATAGCGATAGAAAGGATGGTGTTGGATGGCAACAGCGAGTTGTCGGTCGTGAAATGAGCCACGGTGATGGTATCGTCCTCGATGAGATACAAACCGGAGTTCTGCGTACCTATCCACATACGATTTCCGCCATCGGGCACCATGCAGTTCACCTGTTCGTTTGCTAACAGATAATCGGCCAGATTTGTTCCGTCGTTTCGTGGAATGATGATGCGAAAACATGTGTTTGACGTCATAAAGTCCACATCTGCAGGAATGAGTATGACGCCCGTTTCTGTGCCGATCCATATGCGGTTTTGCATATCTTGTGTGATGCACATGATATATGATGGCGACAAAACGGCACCGTTCTGATCCACCCACGAGTTGCGTTTCATACACCGATCATCGTAACTGTTCATCGGCGTTCCGCCGTCATCCATTAGCAATACACCTTGCGAATATCGTTGGTCGAACATCCATTTCCAGTTGGTCTGACGTCGATCTTGAAGGATATCGCCGGGCGTGGTAAACTGTATCCGGTCGCCGTTGCTATAGAGGTTGATGGCTTTCCATTGTCCGTAGGGATTCCGGACATGTACGGGTGAACCGATATTTGTGGCGTTGAGAACCCAAAGATTGCCCTGTTCGTCTATCATTGCGCCATCCGTACGTGTGTAGTATTCGTTGCTGGTACCTGACACCACTTTGCGCAACGTACTGTTTATACTGTCATAATGGTTAACGGCCTGATAATCCTGAAATTCGAACACACCGCTACCGAATGTGGCTACGAAGAAATGACCCGGGTCGTTCGGATCAACGGCATAACTGACGGGATCGCGCATGTCAACAACGAGCCGTGAATACGTTTCTGCCCATGGTATGCCTCGCCATTGTTTCCGGTCATAGATGCTCAAGTTGCCGAATCGCCCGTAACTGGCAGCCCAACGGCCTCCGGGGGCTACATATATTTGTCCGTCGGCAGCATGAAGCCGATAACCGATGTTATTTATGGGGCCTTCCGGCAAATAGAACTGATCGCCTTCCTGACTTAGTTTGACAAGTCCCCGTTCCGGCACACCAAGCCAATACTGTCCGGAAGAATAGATGCCGTCTGTGGGTATATACATGCCGTTGATCCAATGCAGCTGCTCGTCTTGCGTGAGTGTATATGTTCCGTCTCCTATACGGAAAAGCATCAGTTGTCCCTCGCTGGCGTGTATCCAATCAGCTACATAATTGCTTACGCGCGCCCAACCACCACCTTCCATGCGGTAGAGACTGTCCTTTTGCAATAGATATACTTGGTCATTATATGTAGCCGCTTGCGAACTGGTAGCCGCTTTTGGCAGAGGGCGATGTGTCCAGTTGACGTAATCCTCAGGGTGATTGTTCAGCGAGGCCGCATATACGTCGTCGTTTGTAAACGCGTATATGGAATCGCCTTTCAGCGCAATCTGCACGACGGCTACGTCCGTGGCATTCTCCCCGATATAGTATGTCTCTGCCACTTCGGCCTTGCGCATATTGACGGCAATAATTCCAAAGGACATGCCGAGATAAGCATACTTGTCTCCCATGCAGATGGTATTCACGTTGACATCCATCGAACTGGCTTTCATGTTGATATCTGGCATCGTGCGTACTGTGCCGTTGTCGCTCAACAGATCAATACGACCGTCGGCATAGGAAATCAGCAGTTGACCGGTTGTCGGGTCGTAACTAATATGCGTAGCTGTTTCGCCTGTCAGTCCGTCGGTCTTTGTCCAGACTTTGATCTCCTCGGTCTGTCGATCTACGGAGAATAGCGAACCGTCAGCTATGGCGTATATGTTTTCCCGACCGCCTTGCACTTCGGTGAGGTTTCCATATGCATTGTGTAGCCGCCATTGCATCATGGAGCCTGTATCGCGTTCCTTGCCGTCTTCTTGGGTCTCGATGAGTCCTTCTTCTCCGCCATATGGGTGGCACATGACTAATCCGTTGCTCGTTCCTACGTACATAGACTCGGTTTGATCGTCGTATGCCAGCGAGAGAATAGCATCAGAAAGTATGGTCGAGTTATTAGAATTATAGTGGGCGATAATCTCCGTGGCATCACTGTTAAGCACGTACACTCCCTTGGTTTGTGTGCCCACCCATATATGTCCGTAATTCGTCTGACAGAGCGCTTCGATTCTTAATGAACTGAATAGGCGTTCGCCGTCCTCGTCCTCCAAATCCGGCTGAACGATAGCGTCAGACCCGGAGAAATCAGTCGATGGGTCAATGTATCCTCCTCCCATGTCGGTAGCAATCCATATGCGTTCGGCTTGGTCTTGCATCATACCCAGTATATATTCCGGTCTGAATATCTTTCCGTGCTGGTTGGTCCATGTCTGACGTATTGTAATGCGGTCGTCCGAACTTTCGAAAGGTGTGCCGTTGTCATCCATCAGACACAGGCGCGTATTGTATCGGGCAGTAGCAATCCACTTGTGATTCTTGTTCCGATGGTCAATAATCAATCCTCCGGGGGTATGAAGTTCCAGATTCTCGTTGTTTGCGGCAATATTGATGGCATGCCAGGTTCCGTCAGCAGCCTTGCAATGCAATTGGTCATGGGTGCAAGCATCTAGTATCCAGAGGTTGCCGTCTGTATCAAAGGTGGCAAAATCCAGACGTGTATAGTAGTCGGGATTATTCGGATTGATTGCTACCAGAGAGTTATTGCCTCCGGCTTTGTAATGAGCCACTAATTCATTGTTCAGGAACTCATACAAACCGGTGCCATAACTGCTCACATAAAAGTGATTGTCGTTATTCGGATCGACTGCTACGTTCATAAAATCATACACACCTTGTTGCACCCGATCGCCTATTTCCGCTGCCAGGATATTCGTCCATGAGTGCCCGTCATAGATCATAACGCAACCTGGTTTGTAATATTGTGAAGCCCAACGGCCTCCCGGCACCACATACAGTCTGCCATTTCTGGCTGCCATGCGATATGGTGTGTTCTCCACGGGACCTTGCGGTTTGTAGGTGAGGCGTTGGCCTGTGGTAATCCGCACAATGCCTTCCTGCCCTCCTGCATACCATTGAGTTTCTCCTTCGGAGTAGTGCAATCCCTTCTCACTATCACGTTCTATTCGTCCGAGTGCCCCGCTATGCCAGTAGCGATAGTCGGACAGCGGGTCTGCAAGAGCTGCTGCGTATAAGCTGTCAGCTGTGAAAGCGTAGATGGAGTCTTTGCTGACAACCACATCTTCTACCTTGCGGGCTTCTGCCTTGAAACCTATTCGGTAGGTGTCCACCAGCGTATGCTTGGACAGATTCAGGGTCTGTATGCCAAAATGGGTGGATAAATAAGCCGTCTCACCCGCTACCGTGATGTTGTATATGGTTTTTTGTTCGGTTGTTTCCTTGTCGTACAAACCGCCGATATAGTAAACTCCTTGTTCGCTGAGTAAATCAATCTTGCCGGTCTCGTAGGCAATGATAAGCGTCCGGTATGTGGCGTCGTAGTAAATGGAACGTATTTCGGAGGCATGGAGACCTGTGCTCACATTGTATGTGCGAATCTGCTCGGTCTGTTTGTCCACAGAGAAAATGGCTCCATCTGACAAGCCGTACACGCAATCTTGCCCTATGGCTATTTGCGTGACGTTGTTGTATGCCAACATCGGAGTCCAACGTTGTGCCTGCGCCTCGTTAATCAGAAAACAGGAGCAAAGCAAAGAGAAAAATATGTTTTGTAACTTGCAATTCATCAGGCGTTATCCAATATCTTTACTAATTCTTGCATGGCGCGAGCGCGGTGGCTGATACTGTTTTTTATCTCTGCCGGCAGTTCGGCAAAGGTGTTGTTATATCCGTCAGGAATGAAGATAGGGTCGTATCCGAATCCTTTTTCCCCATGCTCCGAGGTGGCAATACGTCCGCGTACAATCCCGCTTACTACCCTGCACTCACCATTTGCCCGTAGCAATGTAACGACAGTACGGAACTGTGCCTCCCGATTTATCTTGCCTTTCAGTTCGCGGAGCGCTTTCGCCCTATTGGCGGCCGGTTCGCCTGCCCATCTCGCGGTATAGACACCCGGAATGCCGCCAAGTGCATCTATTTCCAGGCCCGTGTCATCGGCAAACACACCGTCTATATTTCCCCATTTGCCATTATCCTTCAGCCATTGGCAGACGGTCTCTGCTTTGATCCTGCTGTTCTCTTCCAAGGTCGTTCCGGTCTCAGCGATGTCCTGCGTAAAACCGACTTGTTCCAAACTGAGAACTTCTACATTTTCGGGCAAAATCTGCCGCACTTCACCTAATTTGTGAGCATTATTTGTTGCAAAAACCAATTTCATGCCGCAAAGATACAAAAGAATTTGCATATATGCAAAATTTTGTATAACTTTGTCACCAAAATCAAATCAAATGGTATGAAAAGAACGTTTATTTTAGCTTTGATGCTCTGTTCGGCGTTGCTGATGACCGCTCAGGTGGATCAGATTCTCGGACGATGGAAGACGGTGGACGACCGCACAGGAAACAGTTATTCCGTAGTACTTATCTACAAGGGATCCGACGGTCTGTATTATGGAAAAATTGACCGCCTGTTGATGGGCGACCGTGATATGGTGTGTACCGAGTGCACGGGAGCAGACAAAAACAAAAAACTGGAGGGTTTGGTATTCATTCGCGGTATGCACGAAGAAAAAGGAGAATTGCGCGGTGGCAAACTCCTTGATCCTGAGAGTGGCAAATTCTACTACGGTAAAATCTACTTGAAAAACGGTAAGTTGGTGCTGCGTGGTTCGCTCGACCGTGCCGGGATATTCGGGCGCAGCCAGACTTGGCTACGCGCCCGCTGAGTCAATCGCTTCGGCTATCGAGTTGGCTATCTCGGCCATCTCCTCGCTTTGAAGCGACAGTTTCGGGTTGGTGAAGAGCATATCTTTTTCCGAATTCATCGGAACAAGATGCACATGCACGTGATTTACCTCCATGCCCAATACGGCTACGCCGACACGCTTGCAGCCCGTTGCCTGTTTCAGGCCGCGGGCTACTTTTTTGGCAAATACCATCAGACCGGCCAGCAATTCGTCGTCCAGATCGAAGATGTAGTCAGCCTCCGGCTCCGGCAGTTTCGGGATAACCAGCGTATGCCCCTTTTGGAGCGGATTGATATCCAGAAAGGCATAGTAGTGCTCATCTTCAGCCACTTTGTAGCTGGGGATGTCGCCTTTGATAATACGTGTAAAGATAGTCATTGTCTTGGGGCTTTAAAGCGAAATGTCCAAAATCTCAAACTCCATAATGCCGGCAGGCACCTGTACTTGGGCTACATCACCAATATGCTTGCCCATAAGTCCTTTGGCAATCGGTGTTGTGACGGCTATCTTGCCCTCGGCAATATTGGCTTCGCCTTCGGTTACCAGTTGATAAGTCTTCTCGGCGCCTGTTTTCTTCACGCGCACGCGTACCTTAGTTAATATCTGCACCTCCTCGGTCGATACGCTACTGCGGTCAATAATACGGGCGTCCATGATACGGGCTTTCAGCTGGGCAATCTTGCTCTCCAGCATTCCTTGTTCTTCTTTAGCCGCGTCATACTCGGCATTTTCGCTCAAATCGCCTTTGTCGCGTGCTTCTGCAATAGCGGCAATCACGCGCGGACGCTCTACGGCCTCCATTCGTTGGAGTTCTTCTTTTAGTTTTTGCAGACCTTCTGCGGTCATGTAAGTTACTGCCATATATTTTTTCTTTAAACTTTCAACTTTAATCTTTCAACTTTAAACTATCAACTATCAACTTTAATCACCATTTGCGTTGCAATATCTCTGCTGCTATGACGGCTTTGCGAACCTCGTTCGCATCTTTCAAATCGGGCAGGATATCCGTCGCTTCTTTTAGCTGATTATTGGTCATATGTTTGTTCATATTTTTCTGTTTTTTTATGGTTAATTACTGTTCCTTGCGTTTGGTTTGTCTAAAAAGCAATAGGAAACTTCACAGCCTCCTATTGCTCATAAAACCTAAACCTTAACTATGAAAATTTATTTTCGACTGCAAAAGTACTGCTTTTTTTTGATATACGCAAATTTTTGAGTGTTTTTTATGCTTTTTTATAAAAATAAATGCTTTAAAACCCGTCAATATCAATTTTTCTACAAAAAACGACAATTAATTATTGCATGTTTGCAATAAAATGACTACCTTTGCAACGTCAAATAATGCGCTAATATGTTTAACCCATCAAATACGTTAATTTCTATGAAAAAAGCACTCAACAAGCAGACGGCACCCAAGAGTGTGATGCCTGAGAAAATTATTCAGTTCGGCGAAGGTAATTTCCTTCGCGCTTTTGTGGATTGGATTGTATGGAACATGAACGCCAAGACCAATTTTAATGGCTCGGTAGCAGTTGTGCAACCTATCGAGCGCGGTATGGTCGATTGGTTGAACGGTCAGGACTGCCTTTACCATGTGAACCTGCAGGGACGTCTTGACGGAAAGGCTGTCAATTCGTTGGAGCGTATTGACGTTATCTCTCGTGCGCTGAATCCGTATAGCCAGAACGCTGCCTTCATGGCATTGGCTGAGCAGCCTGAGATCCGTTTCGTCATCTCCAACACCACGGAGGCCGGTATTACATTCGATCCCGCTTGCAAGTTTGCCGATGCACCCGCATCCTCCTATCCGGGCAAGCTCGTTCAGCTGCTCTTCCGCCGCTATAAGGTGTTCAACGGATGTCCTTCCAAGGGCCTTATCTTCATGCCATGCGAGTTGATTTTCCTGAATGGTCACCACCTGAAGGATTGTATCCGCAAGTATATCGAACTGTGGAAAGACGATTTCGGAGCCGATTATGAGGGCTTCAAGGAGTGGTTCGAGAAATACAACTATGTTTGTGCAACCCTGGTTGACCGTATCGTGCCGGGCTTCCCGCGCAAGGATATCGCAGAGATTCAGGAGAAAATCGGTTACAACGACAACCTCGTTGTGCAAGCCGAGATCTTCCATCTCTGGGTCATCGAGAAACCGGAGAATATGTCTATCGCCGAACTCGAAGCGGAGTTCCCTGCTAACAAGGCCGGTTTGAACGTGCTGATTGCCGAGAGTGAGAAGCCGTACCACGAGCGCAAAGTGACGCTGCTCAATGGCCCGCACACCGTTCTCAGCCCTGTTACCTACCTTAGTGGTGTCAATATCGTTCGCGATGCCTGCAATCATGAGATACTGGGTAAATATATTCATAAAGTCATGTTCGATGAGTTGCTCGAGACGCTCAACCTGCCGAAGGACGAACTCAAGGCATACGGCGAGAGCGTGTTGGAGCGCTTCAACAACCCGTATGTGGATCATGCCGTTACCAGCATCATGCTCAACTCGTTCCCGAAATTCGAGACACGTGACCTGCCGGGTCTGAAAGTGTATCTTGAGCGTAAGGGAGAACTGCCGAAGGGACTCGTTCTTGGTCTGGCTGCTATCATTACTTACTACAAGGGTGGTACTCGTGCCGATGGTGCTCCTATTGAGCCGAACGACGCACAGGAGATTATGGATCTGCTCAAGCAACTCTGGGCTACCGACGACCATCGCAAAGTGGCTGAAGGTGTGCTCGGCGCAACCGACGTTATCTGGAAAGAGAGCAAGCAGAACCTCAATGAGATACCTGGTCTGACCGACATGGTGGTTAAATTCCTCGATGAAATCGAGGCAAAAGGTATGCTCGAAACGGTTAAGACGATTTTATAAATCGTAAATCGTAAATGATAAATCGTAAATTGTTTTTATGACTAATATCCTAAAAATCAACCCTGCTGACAATGTGGTGGTAGCTATCCAACCGCAAAAAGCAGGTGCGGTTATCGAAGTGGACGGCAAGCATATCAATGTTTTAGAGAATGTGCCTGCCGGACATAAGATAGCCATCCGTGATCTGGCTGAAGGAGAAAATGTAATCAAGTACGGTTTCCCTATTGGTCATGCACGCGAAGCGAAGAAAGCCGGCTCATGGATGAACGAGAACAATATCAAGACCAACCTCGCCGGCCTCCTGTCCTATGAATACCACCCCCGTGAAGTGGTGCTCAATATCCCCGATGAAAACAGGACTTTTATGGGGTATCGTCGCCATGACGGACAGGTCGGCATACGCAACGAAGTGTGGATTATCCCCACTGTCGGCTGCGTGAACGGTATCGTCAACAAGTGTGCTGAACGCTTGCGCCAAGAAACGGGAGCGAATAATATATTTGCTTTTCCGCACAACTATGGCTGCTCCCAGTTAGGCGACGACCATGAGAACACCAAGAAGATCCTGCGCGACATGGTGCATCATCCTAATGCCGGTGCTATCCTGGTGGTTGGTTTGGGTTGCGAGAACAACCAGCCGGATATCTTCCGTGAGTTTTGCGGTGAGATAGACGAAGATCGTGTCCGCTTTGTAGTCTCTCAAAAGATCAAAGGCGATGAGGTGGAGTATTGTATGCCGATTCTCCGCGAACTGTATCAAAAGACCTTGGAAGACAAGCGTGAAGCGTGTCCGTTGAGCGAATTGCGAGTTGGTCTGAAATGCGGTGGATCCGACGGTTTCTCGGGTATCACGGCTAACCCGTTGCTCGGTATGCTCAGCGACTGGCTCGTGGCGCAAGGCGGTACGACGGTGCTGACCGAAGTGCCGGAGATGTTCGGCGCCGAGACGATTCTGATGGATCGCTGTGCCAACAAGGATTTGTTTGACCAGACCGTGCATCTCATCAACGACTTCAAGGACTATTTCCTCTCCCATGGCGAACCTGTCGGGGAGAACCCGAGTCCGGGCAACAAAGCCGGCGGTATATCTACGCTCGAGGACAAGGCTCTCGGTTGCACTCAGAAGTGCGGCAAGTCGCTTGTACGAGGCGTGATGGCATATGGAGAAAGGCTCCGGGTAAAAGGTCTCAATCTGCTTTCCGCGCCGGGTAACGATCTGGTGGCTTCTACAGCCTTGGCTTCCTGCGGATGCCATATGGTGCTATTTACTACCGGTCGTGGTACGCCGTTCGGCACCTATGTTCCGACCATGAAAATATCCACCAACTCAGGTCTCTGGGAAAACAAACCGCAATGGATTGATTTCAATGCCGGCGTGATTGCCGAAGGCGAACCGATGGACGAGGTGGCACGTCGTTTTGCAGACTATGTCATCGAGGTGGCTAACGGCCGTGAGGTCAATAACGAGAAAAACGGTTATCATGAGATTGCCATATTCAAGAATGGCGTCACCTTATAATATATACGCTCGCACCCGCACGCACGAGAGAAATCTTGTGCGTGCGTTGTTTTTATGATGCTGGATAGTTTGCTTTCGGTACTTTTTCCGTCGCGTTGTGCTTTATGCGGACGGTTTGTGGAGGATGAAAAATCTGCGATATGCGCGGATTGTATTTCGACGCTACCACGTACCGAACAGGCATCGCTTCCTCAGAATAGCACTGAGCAACTTTTTCGCGATATGCCGCATATTTTGTCGGCAGGCGCTTTCCTCTTCTACGATCATGACTCTATGTTGCGTCGGGCTGTTCATCAGATGAAGTATGGCGAGCGTCCGGACGTGGCTTATCAACTGTCTCGCTTGGCAGCTAAGGAATTTATGCCCTTTGAATTCTTCGATGGAATCGATGTAATCGTGCCTGTTCCGCTCCATCCCAAGCGCTTTCGTGAGCGTGGTTATAATCAGTCAGAGTGGATTGCACGCGGGCTTAGCGAGGTAACGGGAATACCGATGGATACGACGCATCTCCTGCGCGCTGTCAACAATCCCAAGCAGGCACTCCTACAGTCCAAGCAGCGTGCTGATAATGTGAGTCATATTTTTGCGGTATCTCACCCAGAAGAACTCTATCACAAGCATATCCTTCTAGTCGATGATATTATTACTACAGGCTCTACGATTCGTTCTTGTCTTCAGACTATGACTGCCTTCCGAGGTAGCTGTTTTAGTATTTTTGCACTCGGAAAAGCACGCTAACTATTGCGTATGTCGGAAATTTGTTGTAATTTTGCACCCAAAATTTGAAAAATGTGAATTGCTATGTCCAAATTGTGTAAAATATTCGCTTTGATTCTGCTCTTTTTCTTCCCGTTCTATGCGTTTGGACAGGATAGTCTGTCTGTCGCAGAACGTAATGCCGCGCAGGGATTTAATGATACAATCGACCGCCTTGCTCCGGATTTTGTGACGGTAAGTCTCTGTATCGCAGATCCGACAACTGCTCGCGAAGATGCTTTAGGTACTTCCGGGCATGCCTTTTTGCGGTTGCAATGCCCTGTTTTTAATCTCGATTATTGTTTCTCCTATGAGGGAGAGCGGGTTAATGACAATCTTTACCGTTATCTGAGCGGACAAACCAAGATGGGGATGTTTGCTATCCCGACTGCGGAATATTTGGAGGACTATCGCAGGTGGAATCGTTCGGTTCATGAATATCAATTAGCATTACCACCGGATGCGGAGCAACGTCTTTGGGAAATTATGGATAATCATATCACCAATGGTATTTCGCTTCGACAGGACTTGAATAAATACGGTTGCGCGATAACGGTTGTGCGATTTGTAAAGCAAGCATTAGCAGGGATACCGATTGTATATGCCCCGGATGAGGATTTAGAGTATATGACGCGTCGTGAGATAGGCTATCGTTCAATGGCTAATCACCCATGGTTGCGTTTGACATCTATGATTTTTACGGATAATAAAGCCGACGATACTCTGCCAATTGATGAGAAACTGATTATTCCCGCTGATTTGGCGAATGTATGGGAACATGCCACCTTGGATGGAAAACCATTTGCAACCTATATCGGAGATGCCGTAGAAGGAGCACCGTTGGACGAAAGCAGACCATGGCTTACGCCGATGATAGTTGCTATTCTAATATTGCTCATTACGATTGGCTTCGCGTTTACGAAGTACCCTTATTGGGATTGGGTGTTGTTGGGCGGACAAGCGTTGTTTGGATGTGTGCTCATTTTCCTGTGGATTATTATGCGTGAGTTCGGGGGATCTGCGTATATTTTGATGGCGCTTTTTAATCCGTTGCCGCTTATTTTCTGGCATTGGCGCAGTTACTGGGCTTTGCCTTATGCAGTATTATTATTGATAGGTATTATTGTCCATGCTTGTTGGCCGCACATGCTGATAGATCCGGCATTGCTGATGTTGGCTGTCGCTTATGTAGTGCTGTTTGCAAAAGAAAAAATCATAAATCTGAAATCATAAATCATAAATGGCTGATACCCCCTCATACCCGCTTCTTCCATATTCGCATATGGTGTGGAAAATCACACGATGGATGCCGAAGGTGTATCGGTTTCCAATGAGGTATGTGTGGCGTGGTGGCG
>JAFPJV010000054.1 GCA_017425065.1 Paludibacteraceae bacterium | reverse complement strand
GCGGACTTTCCGAAGCAGCCGTGGAAGCCTTGCAGCCGATACTGCATCAGGAGTCAGGAGTCAGGAATCAGGACAAATTAGCACAACTGAAGGCATATCTGGCCAACAGCGAGATAGGACTGAAAGGCGTAGAGGAGTTGGAAGAAGTGTTCCGTCTAGTCGAAAGTCAAAAGTCGAAAGTCGAAAGCCATATGTCCATTGAAATCGATCTGTGTCTGGCACGCGGACTGAACTACTATACGGGTGCTATCTTCGAAGTGAAGGCGCTGGATGCGCAGATAGGTTCTATCACGGGTGGCGGTCGCTATGACAACCTGACGGGTATCTTCGGCTTGCCGGGTGTTTCAGGCGTAGGTATCTCGTTCGGCGCCGACCGTATATACGATGTGCTGAACGAGTTGCAGCTCTTCCCTGAGTCGCTGCAGTCGAATACGCAGGTGCTGTTCACCACCTTCGGACAGGACGAACTGATGATGGCTCTTGGTTGGGCAAAGCAGTTGCGCGAAGCAGGAATAGCCGTTGAGGTCTATCCCGAGCCTACCAAGATGAAACGCCAGATGGCGTATGCCGACCAGAAACGGATCCCGTGGGTAGCCATCATCGGCGGCGATGAGTTGGCAGCCGGAAAAGTGATGCTCAAGAACATGCAGAGCGGCGAACAACGGCTCGTCGGTCAGGATGAATTGAGACAACAGATACAAGACTGATTTACTTCCTTAAAATCAACATATTAAACACAAAATTTTTTAAAAACACTTTCTTTATGAAACGTATTACATTCTTTTTGGCAGCGTTGCTGATGTTCTCTGGCCTCAGCGTCGCTCAACAGCGATCGGCAGAAGAAGCTGCCGCGCTCGCTGCACAGTTCGTTAACGGCAGACCGGCTTTGCGAAAAGCCCACCGTGCTCCGCAGACAGCCGACATGATGCGTCTGTCGCACACCCGTAAGAAAGCTTCGCAAGACGAGAACGCTTTCTATGTATTCAACCGCGCCGACAATGCCGGATTTATTGTTGTCTCGGCTGACGAGCGCACCGCAGAAGACGTATTGTTCTACAGCGAAAAAGGCGAATTTAACATGGAGACGGTGAACCCCAACCTGCGTTGGTGGCTCGAGCGCTTCGAGAAAGAGATCTCGTCGATTCCTGCCGACGAGCCCGTGACGAATCGTGCGCCTCAAGCCGTTCAGGAAGTAACGCCCATCGCACCGCTGCTCACTGACAAAAACGGCAAAGAGATCACGTGGTACCAGACAGAGCCGTACAACAACCTCTGCCCGATCGACCGCATGGACAACACCCGCTCTTACACCGGATGTGTTGCCACCGCTGCCGCCCAAGTGATGTTCCATTGGCGTTGGCCGGCAAAAGGTTCGGGTATCAGCCAATACACATGGCAAAACTGCCTGGAACTCAATAACTATACAGGACAGTGTACCAATTCCAAGGATACCGTTCTCAAAGCCAACTACAGCGGCACTACGTATGACTGGGACAACATGACGGCTTCGTATTGCAACATATCATACAACTGGAAAGGCGAAATGGTCTGCACCGTTCGCGCCGGCATTACCCAGGCACAAAAAGATGCCGTGGCTACGCTGATGTACCAATGCGGCGTTGCCAGCGAGATGGAGTACGGCGGAGATGCCTATGGTGGCTCAGGCACACTGACCGACTATATGGCTTACGGATTGCAGAAGTACTTCAACTACAAGTTCACGAAGATGATCACCATGTACTCCCAGTACGAATACGGATCAGCCAAAGGCAATATCCCCATTGAGTACAGCGTTAACCGCAACAAGTTCACCTCCTACTTTAATGCCGACTTGGAGGCCGGTCGTCCGATTATCATGGGCGGTGGAAGCAGCGACTACGGACATGAGTTCGTTTGCTGCGGCCGCGACAAGGACAACAAGTTCTATATCAACTGGGGCTGGGAAGGCGAAGGCAACGGCTACACTGCCATCAGTGCTCTGCGCCCCGAAGGTGACAGTAGCGGATTCTCGCAGGGTCTGGATGCCATCATCGGCTTGGAACCCAACATACCGGAAGGCGTAGAGGAAGTACCAAACAACAAGGTACAAAGTACCAAGGTGCTGCGCAACGGGCAAGTGCTCATCCAGCGCGGCGACGCAACATATACTATTTTTGGACAGAAAATCAACTAATTAACCTATCAACTAATCGAACATGAAAAAACTTTATTTTGGCATCATTGCCCTGTTGGTATCAGCCACGATGAACGCCGAGCGCGTGTCGCAAGAGGATGCGGCGCTGGTGGCAAACAACTTCATGAATCCCGTCCAGACATCCGCATTGCGCAAAGCGACACCTGCGCGTCGCATGGTGCTCCAGAAAGCGGCAACGGAGAATGAAAACCAATACTACGTCTATAACAACGCCGACGGCGAAGGATGGGTCATCATCGCTGCCAACGATGCCGTTATTCCCGTCTTGGCATACTCCCCTACGGGACAATTCCGGACTGAGAACATGCCGGACAATATCCGTCAATGGATGGGCAAGTACGACAAGTTCATCAAACGAATCGAGGCGGAAGGCGTCCAACCAAGCGAAGAGACAACGGCCGAGTGGACACGGCTGCGCAAAGGTATCCATGCCAGTGATGACGGAATACCCGTCGTAGGGCCGCTGATCACCACAACCTGGGATCAAAATGCACCTTTCGACAAATATACGCCGGGCGAAGGAGAATGGGGTGCCGGTTCGGACAAGACCGCCGTTGGCTGCGTAGCAACCGCCATGGCGCAGGTGATGAACTACTGGGAATGGCCGACGACCGGCAAAGGCAGCAAGACCTACCAGCCTGTCTTGGACATCTATGACAGCTGGGGCTATTACGTAAGTACCGACATCGTCTATCCCGGCGAACTGACTGCCAACTTCGGCGCAACGACCTACGACTGGAACAACATGCGCGATGCCTACACCAACAAGTACGGCGACCCGTTGAGCGGTGTGACAGAAGCCGAGAAAGAAGCCGTGGCTGTACTGATGTACCATTGCGGTATATCCGTCAGCATGCAATATGGTCCATACGAGCAAAACGGCAGCGGGGCATACACCATCAACTATGGCAACTGGGACGATGATGACTGTGCGGAGAACGCATTGTGGCGCTACTTCAAGTACAAGAAAGAAGGTCTGACCAGTTACTACCGCGAAGGATATGTCGATCACGGCCACACATACTATGAGGAGTGGAGCGATACCGACTGGATGAATATGCTCAAAACCGAATTGGACAAGAAGCATCCCATCCTCTACGACGGTGCTGGAAATTATGGCGGTCACAGCTTTATCTGCGACGGATATACCACAGCAAACAAGTTCCACTTCAACTGGGGTTGGTCGGGGTACAACGACGGCTACTTTACCCTGAATTCGCTGACTCCCGGTAGCGGTGGAGCAGGTGGTGGCGGCTATGACTTCTCGGAACAACAAGCCGTAATCATCGGCATCATGCCCGACAGAACCGACTGGCCCAAAGTGACTGTCACCTGGTCGGTGGACGGCGAGACGAGCACGACGGAATTTACGCAGCATGACGATCTCGTTCTGCCTGCCGAGCCTGCAGACTGCAGTTGCGGCAAACAATTCGTCGGCTGGACAAAACAGGCCACTATCACCGACGGAGAGAAACCTTACGACATGTTCACCTCAGCCGAAGGCAAAATCGCATGGGATCCTGTGACCTACTATGCCGTCTTTGCTAAACAGGAAGGTGCAGCCAGCCCGGTAGAGACCAAGACATATACGTTCACGTCCAAGGCGTGGGCGGACGAGACCCACTCGTGGACAAGTCTCAAAGACGGATTGCAATTCGACAGTGGCAAATCGGGCGTTCAGATCAGCAGAAGCGTAAGCGGAGCAAGTGCCGCCCTGAACAACGACCTGGACAACGTGGAGACCGTCGTTGTCAACTATTGCACCAATACCAGCGACGGAGAAGGTTCCATCGCTGTCAAAGTAGGCGACAAGACGCTCACTCAGGATGTCACGAAGACAGGCGGCACTACGTTGCGCGACTTGCAATACGACTTCGACCAAGCATCCGGAGCATGCTCGTTTGAAGTGACCTGTACGAAGAACTCGATTTATGTCCACTCCGTAACGATCACCGCAGGCGGAGGCACGCCGTACAGCGGCTATTCCACCTCGTGCAACTGCTCGGGAACAGACGTGGAGCAAACGACCAACGACCAACGACCAATGACCAATAAGGTGCTACGTGACGGCAAGATAATCATCCTGCGTGGCAACAAGACGTACAACGTCACCGGCCAAGAACTTAAGTAATATGGCAAATACAGAGCAGCAATTTGACAGCGTGACGGCCAAGTGCCGGCAGATTTTTGAAGACAAGATGCAGGATTACGGCGCTTCGTGGCGCATCTTCCGCCTCTTCGGCATTACTGACCAACTATACATCAAAGCCTGCAATATCCGTCAGCGCCAGCAGACCGGGGTAAGTCTCGTCGGAGACGATATCCCGGGTAACCTGCGCGCCATTATCAACTACGGGGTAACAGCTATTATCCAGGCTCGCCTTGGCTTCAAGGACGCCATCGACATGAGCAATGACGAGGCACTTCGCCAATACGACCTGGTCTTAGCCGAAGCCAAAGAGCTGATGACCCGCAAGAATCATGACTACGGCGAAGCCTGGCGCGAGATGTCGAAGGAGGGCATCGTCGATATGATTCTTGCCAAGATCATCCGCATCAAGACCATCCTTGAACACAAAGGCAAAACCATTGCATCGGAGGGCGTAGAGGGCAACTATTTCGACATCATCAACTACGCCATTTTCGATTTAATCCACTATTCCAACGACTAATATTAATCTTTAAATTTTCGAATCTTCGAATCTTCAAATTATGCATAAGCTGCAACGCATCATCGGGCATACCGCCCAGGCGCTTTTGGCGCTCACGTTCATCTTCTCCGGCGCGGTCAAAGCCATCGACCCGCTGGGAACAGTCTATAAGGTAGAAGACTACCTGAAAGCCTTTGGCGGCTTCATGACCGAACTCATGCCGTTGGCAACGGCGGCTGCCGTGCTGCTTATCTGCTTCGAGTGCTTGATGGGCATCGCCATGTTGCTGAATATCCGTACTCGCTGGACGGCATGGCTCTCGCTGGTTTTCTATCTCGTTATGACGCCGCTCACGCTCTGGATCGCACTCACCAATCCCGTTTCTGACTGCGGATGCTTCGGCGATGCACTCGTCCTCACCAACTGGCAGACTTTCTATAAGAACGTCGTGCTGCTGGTGCTGGTTATCATCCTGCTGCTATGCTACCGCCAGATGCGCAACTGCTGGCGCTGGCAATGGGAGCTGCTGGCTATCAGTATCGCCCTCGCAGGCGTTCTCTCGCTCATGGCTTGGACGCATTACCACCTGCCACTCATCGATTTCCGTCCGTACAAGATAGGCAACAACCTGCCCGAACTGATGGAGGGCGGCAAGGCACCTGTCATGGACTACGTCTTCGTTTATGAGAAAGACGGTGTTCAGCGCGAATTCACTACCGACAGCCTGCCTTCCCGCAGCGACGGATGGGAGTTTGTCGATCGCCGCGAAGTGATATTGGAGCCGGGTGTAGAGGCGCCCGTCCATGACTTTGTGCTCACCCGCTGGTTCGACGGAGAGGACATCACCGATGATATCCTGTTCTCCGAAGAGCCTGTCACGCTCGTTGTCATGTACGACATCCGCAAGGCCGACATCCGGCAGAACGAACGCCTCGTGCAGTTGTTCGCCGACCCGGACAAGCCGGTTTATATCCTCACCGGCTCTGCCGACGAAGACATCGAGATGCTGCTCTCCAACCTGGAGCTGCTCTCCGACTCCGGCACCCGTACACGTATCGAAGAGGAAGCCGTCTGCACCGCCGACCCTGTCATGCTCAAGACCATTGTGCGTGCCAACCCGGGTGTCTTTGTGCTGCAGAACGGCATTGTTACGGACAAGTACAACCTGCGCAACCGTTAATCACGGATGTTGCACCGGTTTATCATAGCGCTCCCGATGATGGTCTGCCTGTTTTGGGCAGCCTTCTTCGTGGTGCGACTGTTTCGCCACCACGACGAACCGCGTGTCGGATGGGCGATTATGCTTTTTTATATCGCCTCCACGGTGTTGTATCTGAACCACTGGCTCTATTTCTCCGGCAACGACAACGTCCCCAGTGCATACACCTATTTTCTGGCTAACCTCTCCGTATATCCCTTATATTATGCATACCTGCGCGCACTCACGCGCACGAAGAACACCTGGGACAACTACGTCCTGTTTGTTCCGACGGTCCTCATCGCCGTCTTCTTTCCGCTCATTATTCATTACGGATGGATAGCCGGCGAAGAGGTGCTAATGTTCGTGCGGACAAGTTTTGCCATACAAGTCGTCTGGGTCTGGATTCGCGGGTATCGGCTGCTGCGAACCACCCAACGACATATGGACGACACCTATGCCGACAACCGCAGCTACCTGTTGGAG
>JAFPJV010000053.1 GCA_017425065.1 Paludibacteraceae bacterium | reverse complement strand
TTAGGGCGTTTAGCTCAGCTGGTTTAGAGCATCTGCCTTACAAGCAGAGGGTCTGCGGTTCGAATCCGTAAACGCCCACTAAAAATGAAAGGAAACTTGGGTTTCCTTTTTGTTTTATAGTTCGGATTAGACATAATTGGTTATGGATAAGCCGAACTATAAAATAAAAAGAGAGGTTTACCTCTTTCATTTTTTGTGCAGATCTCAAAGCGTTGCCTCTGGATTACGTAGAAATCCGTAAACGCCCGAAGCGACGTAGAAATCCGTAAACGCCCCGAGGCGGGAGAGCCGAAACAAAAAAAGAAGGCTTAATACCTTCTTTTTTTGAGCCACTGGGCGGACTCGAACCGCCGACCCACGCATTACGAATGCGTTGCTCTACCAACTGAGCCACAGTGGCAAAATTCAAAATCGGCTGCAAAGGTACTGCTTTTTTTTGAATTATGCAAATATTTTCGTATTTTTTTGTATATATGGTATAAATTTTGTACCTTTGCAGGCGAATTAGATTATTATGAACAAAAAACTCATCATATTGTTCTCCGTTTTGTGCACTATCGGAGCTTCCGCGCAAGTGCATACACATGTCATGCTTCCTTCTATCAAGACGCTCAAAGCGGAACGTGTGGCGTACTATTCTCTGGAACGTCCTTTTCTGGTACTTCAGGATGGCATCGTCGATGGCTCACAAGAGGAAAACACCTTGCATATCTCATTCGACGAGATGAGTCACGATGTCCATTTCTACACCTACACGGTTCAGCATCTCAATCGTGACGGTGAACAAAGCAATCTCACGAGCAACGAATACCTGCGTGGTTTCACTACGTCCGACATCAGCGACTACAACCACTCTCTCAATACCGCTAACGAATACACCCACTATCAGTTCGATTTCCCGAATCAGGATATGCAGCTCACAGCAAGCGGGCGTTATAGGATTATTATTTACGAAGACAACAACCCGGATAAGAAAGTCGCGTACGTCGATTTTATGGTAGTTGATCCACGCGTTCAAATCCAGCCACAACTACGCTACAACACGTCATTGGAAATCAACGGTCGTTACCAGCAACTGGACATTGATCTTCGCCTCGCCTCGCTCAACGTGCGCGACCCGCAAGAGATAAGTCTCGTCGTCGAGCAGAACAACCGCCTTGACAACCGCGTTGTCATTCAGCAACCGACATTTGTCCAGGGCGAGGTGTTGCGCTACGTCAACCAGCCGTCACTCATTTTCGAAGGTGGCAATGAATATCGTCATCTGGACTGCTTTTCCACCTATCTTGCCGGCACGAATATTGACCGCATCGCATACATGAACGGTGCATACCATGCCCTGCTCTTTCCCGATGAATTGCACACCAACAACGAGTTGTATATCCACGAGTTCGACTCCGATGGCCAGTTTGTCGTAAATGCAGAGCGTACCAACGATGTCGATACCGAAGCAGAATATATGTGGGTGCATTGGGTGCTTCCGTCCGCACCTCGTCTTGACGGCGCATACTATGTCGGTGGCGACATATTCGAAAACCGCTTCTCACAGGCTAACCGCATGAGTTATGACAACGAGAATGGTTGTTACTACCTCACCGCCCAACTCAAACAAGGTGGTTATGATTATCAATACTGGTTTGTAGAGAACGCAAAAAAGACTGCCACTACGCAGCAAAGCGAGGGCAGTCATTGGGAAACGCAGAACAAATATACTATCTACGTTTATTATCGTCCGTTCGGCAGCCGTTACGACCAATTGGTTGGTCTCACACAGCTTTAATTTTTCACTCTCAGTTTCTGACCGGGCTGAATCACCGACTTGTCGGTCAGTTTGTTCATCTTGCGGAGTTGGTCAACGCTAATTCCGTACTTGTGAGCTATCGACCATTGGCTCTCACCAGATTTCACCACGTGCCATTTGGCTGCCTCGGCTTTCTTCTTGGCTTCTTCCTGTGCTTTCTTTTTCGCAGCAGCTTCCGCCTGAGCTTTCTTCTTGGCTGCAGCTTCCGCTTGCGCCTTCTTTTGTGCAGCTAATTTTGCAGCAGCCTCACGTTCGGCTTGTTCCTTGGCAGCCTTTTCTTGAGCAGCTTTCTCCTGCGCAGCCTTTTCCTGTGCCGTCTTTTCTTGAGCAGCCTTTTCCTGTGCTGACTTTTCCTGTGCGGCCTTTTCCTGAGCAATCTTGTCTTGAGCAGCTTTATCCTCTGCAGCAGGATTCTCCTTTACGGTAGTCACCGTTTCCAGCTTTACGGAATCTTTTTGTAACGTCTGCGCATCAGCGGCGGTATTGTCTAGGATTGACTGCTTCTTGCCTCCATTCACTACCTCTATTTTCGTGGAGTTGGACTTCAAGCCCTTATAAGCACTTGGTAAAACTTCACGTACGTCAAATGTCTTCTGAATCACACGCGGTTTGTTCTTCTTTGAGTGCTGGAACAACCAATCGTACGTCTGATTCAAATAGAACATCCGTGCCAACATAGCGTGGTTCACCGAATCCAGCCTGTCATAATGGGTCTGATTCGCACCGGCCTTCAATATCTCGCTATGCACCTTGTCCGAAGCAGACACCGGCACCGCCCGATCATCTGTTCCGTGGATTATCCAAAGCGGCACATCTTTCATCTTGGAGCAGTCGCTCAAAGTCGTTCCGCCGCACATCGCAATTGCTGCAGCAACGCGTTTGGGATAAGTGCCCACGTAATCCAATGTACCAAATCCTCCCATCGACATACCGATCACATAAACGCGGTTGGTATCAATCGAATAATTCTCAAAAGCCCAGTCAATCAGTTTGTTCACCTTATCCGGTTTCCAACTCTCGCCCGGACTCTGAGGAGCCAATATCAACGAGTTGATCGTTCGCCCGTAGGACAACGCACTCAACGGACCATAACGGCGTACGCGACTCAAATCATTTCCGCACAAACTCTTTCCGTGCAAAAATACCACTAATGGCAACTCGGCCTTTCCTTCCTGATAATTCTCCGGAACATACATCCAGAAATTATACGACTGTTTTACTGCACCCTCATGCGAATACAAGGTCTGCGCCATACAATTCGCTGCACAGAGAGCCGTTGTCAAAAATATCAAAAGTATCTTCTTCATAGTCTGTTAGTTTTTCGAATTATTTGTATCATCCAGCATTTCTTCCTCCTCATCATCGTGATAATAATTATACGAATTCACAGCATCCTGATTGCGCTTCGAGAAACGAGAACGACGACGTTTACCATAGCCGTAAGCGCCATAACCATAGCCGCCATAACCGTAACCGTAGCCGCCATAACCATAGCCGTAGCCATAACCATAACCACCGTAAGCGAAGCGACCTTCAATCGGTATATCTGACAGCACAATTTGAACTTTATCCTGATTTTCAATCACTTCTGCCATCTGCTCCAAAGTCAATCGGCACAAGCCTTTGTCGGTCTGCATACAACGGATAACAAACAGACACAAATCGGCTTGTTCAATCAGCGGATAAGCATCCGGCACCAATCCGATAGGCGATGTATCCACAATAATATACGGATAGCGTTCACGCAATGTATTCAACATCTCGGTCATCTTGTCCGAGTGAATCAACTCGCCCGGGTTAGGCGGAACGGTTCCGGCTCGCATCAGATCGAAGCCAAATGGCGTATCGGTCACAATGATATCATCCAGTTCGCAGTCACCAATCAGATAGTTGGTCACGCCCAGTCCGTCTTCCAAGCCTAACTTCGTGTGGATATTCGGCTTACGGATATCCATATCAATAAGCAGCGTATTCTTACCTGTCATCGAATAAAGCGCCGCCAAATTGGAGCACAAGAATGTCTTACCGTCACCCGATTCGGTCGAGGTAACAGCCAGCACGAGATTTTCTTTGCGTTTCACCACAAACTCAATACGCGTACGGATGGAGCGCAGCATCTCCGAGTAACTTGATTTCGGTCGTGCACGTACCAGTGTCGGGTTCTGGTTACGGGCGTGACGTACCGAACCGATCAGATGGAACATCCTGAGTTTCAGGACATCCTTCGGCGAACGGATCTTGTTGTTCAGCAACTCGCTAAGAATAATCAGCACCAGCGGAATCAGAAAGCCGATCATCAGATACGTACTCATCGTCTTCTTCTTCGCGCCCGCGTTCATTATAGATATGGTGCGCGCCTTGTCCAGAATTGTGTTATCCGGCGTATTGCTGGCCTTCTGGATCTCTGCCTCGGCGCGCTTCTGCAGGAAGAACGTGTAGTAGTTGTCATCTATCCGGTAGTTACGCTCGATAGCCACCATTTGCAGTTCTTTCTCCGGCAAACCGTTGATTTCTACATCCAGTTCGGCACATCTGCGTTCCCAGTCTTCCTGCTCAATTCGCAACGAAGCACGCATCGATGAAACCACCTCCGCCAGAGCTGCTTTCACATTCTCTATATCGTTGGTATATTTGGCATAATAGACGTTCTTCTCCGTCAATTCGCCTCGCTGAACGCGCAAGTCATTCAGTTGTTGTACCAATGCGATGAGCATCGGGTCGTTCAGTCCCATGGTGGTCGGGGCGATGACCGCTCCATTTTCGATGTTGGTGGACAGATAGTTTGTCAGATAATCAAAATACGTCTTGCGCAACCGCAGATTCAACGCTTCTTCTTCATACTTTGCAGAACGACCCATTAACTGGCCTGCGTACGAATTCACATCCACAAACTTATTGGTCTGACGGAAATTGGTCATCGCACTCTCGCTATTCTCCAGCGCACCCTGCAAACCGACTAACTGCTCGTTGATAAAACTGATAGATTTCTCGGCCACTTCGTTCTTTTGCTCAAGCGATTTCAGCAGATAAATCTCTGACAACTTGTCAATAAACTCGCAATCGCGTTGAGGCGTCTCACTGGTCATCGAGATGCCGAGCACCGAACTACCGTCACTCACAAAACTGAATGACAACCTGTTCATAAACTCATCCACCAACGACTCGCGCGAACGGAAGCGGAAATAAATCTTGCCTTTGTTGACCATCAATTCTGTAGGCCAGATGGTAATGGTAAACAGGCTGGTCTCAAGCGGCTGCCCGTAATGGGCGATTGCATCCACTTTATGGTCGTCCGAAGTAGAACAGATATGCAAAGTGCCGTCCTCCAAGAATGTGCACTCATACATATCGTTGTACGCACTCGGTTCCATCTTGATTTGCTCCACCAAAATAGGAGATTCGCGATACAGATTTCTCGTCTTGAACCTTCCCTGCGTGATATATTCGGTTTGCATAAACGGCAACGAATCCACCACGCGGCACATCAGGTCGTACGAACCGAGCATCACCACCTGGTTGTTTACGTTCGTATAACCTCCATCCAGTCCGAAACCTTGCATCAGCAAAGAATTGGCACCGCCGTATCCGCGGTTCTCATTGATAATCACAGAGCCTTGGGACAGATAGGACGGAATCCACTTGCGGTTCTTCAGCATCGCAAGTCCCAATGCAATCACCAGAAATATCAGGAACAGATACCAGTAATGCAGGAACGTGAACAACCACTCCATCGGATTGAACGACGTACTCTGATCGTCCTGGTCGTCCTGATTGTTGTTATTGGTATATTGGCCATTACCGTAGTACTGGCTGTTCCCATACTGCCCATTGCCGTAATAGCGGCTGTTACCATAAGCTCCGTAAGCGTTGCCGTATTGTCCGTTACCGTAAGCTCCGTAAGCATTTCCATACTGGCCATTGCCGTACGGATGACTACCATACAAGTAGTTGCTATTGCCCGAATGTGTATAATCGTTGTTTGAATCCATATTCTTAATACAATTGTCCTACATACGTCAGCACCGATATCAGCAGCGACATCGAACTGGTAATCAGTCCCAAGAAGCCGGTATAGGTCGGCACCTTGTAGAAACTGTCCTTTGTACGCGCCACGTATATCACGTCATTTGGATAGACGTAGTAATACTTCGAATCAATAATCGTATTGGTTCGTATATCAAATTCCAGCACTTCCGGCTCCTCACCGCCGTCACGAGGACGGATGATCCGCACGTGTTTCCGGTCGCCCGAGTTCATCAGGTCGCCCGTCATCGCCAGAGCCTGGAAGATATTCAATTTCTCTTTATATATATAGTATCGCCCGGAATGAATATCACCCACTACGGAGAAATACTTGTTATACAACGCCACCTTCACATCTGCATCCGGAATAATCTCACGGAACGCATCCCGTATTGCTTCCTGGGCTTCCTCCACCGTCAGTCCTTCCACGTGCACAGGCTCCAGGAACGGCAAATCAATCGTCCCGTCCGAATAGACGCGATACGAATTGGCATACTGGGTATTTGCAGATTGATTACCGCTACTGATCGTCTTGCCAAAGGTCTCATCCATCGTTACCAAACGGTATATCAGCTCGTCATTCACATGAATCCGATAGGGTTCATATGCCACGGAATCATATTGAGGTAGCGGATGACATTTCGTCGAATCCTGCAGGAATCCTATTGCTTTATGCGTGTAACAACCCGAGAAACTCAGGCTCAAACATGCCAACAACGCTATGTATATCAGTTTCTTCATCGCTTACTTCCCTCCATAATGTTTGTTAACATGATTGATACCCGTCTGAACGATCGAGTATATGAACACACCGAACGATATCGTGGACGATACGATTCCCAAGGTCGTTGCCGCAGAATTGATACCGAACGCATAGCCCGGAATATACCGGATATAAATAATATCGTTCGGCTCGATGTAATAGTACTCCGAATTGACGATATCTTTCGAACGCACGTCAAAGGTCAAAATCTTTGACTTGCCTTCTATCTCACGAATCAGTTTCACCTCATGACGGCTGCCGAACTCCTGTATATCACCTATCGTTGCCAGTGCCTCAAAGATGGTCATTTTCTCTTTTGTGATAGGATACCGGCCACTTTGCATACCAATCACGGAGAATGTACGCTGCACCACATTCACCTCCACCGACACGGTCTTATAGCCGGGCATCTCACGCATCAGTTGCGACAACTCGTCCTCTATCACGTGCTTCACCTCTCTCGTTGTCAATCCTCTCACCGGCACCTTGCCTATTGTCGGGAAGTCGATATTTCCCTCGTCGTCCACCAGATAAGAGTACAACTCATAGCTGCCGTACGTATTACCGCTATTCATCTGACTTCGCATCTGCGAGCTGTTGCTACCCGAGTTGTACATCTTTGTGATGCGGTCATCCACCGAATAGACATATATGTATATACGGTCGCCTATTCGCAACTGATAATCCGCAAACGCCAACGTATCAGCATACGAAGGAATCTTGTCCTTGCCCGGCTCCTGCATGTAGTTCACCTTCTTGGCTGTTACGCACGATGCCAACAAGAATCCCACGATTGCTAAAAAGAATATGTTACGTTTCTTACCCACCAAATTTCGATTTTCAAATTATCCGGCACCGGAGCCACTCCGGTCAACTTTCAACTTTCAACTTTATCTCCTCTCATCCCATCCGAACGGATGCGGGCACAGCGGCAACTTGGCCAACGGGTGATAATCACCCACAAGACCTATCGGCTCCGAGTGACGTATCTCAGCCACCGTCTCAATACAAGGACGAGCCTCGGCAATGCGGAAACCTTCGCCCGACAATATCTTGCGGTAACTTTCCGTATGCAGTTCCGTGAAACCTTGGCTGAACTCAAACTCCTCGCCGTCGATTGAGAGTGTACGGTACGTACGTTTCTCGCCCTGCACCGCATTCTCCGGCAGACATACCGAATTGATACTCAAGAAATAGCGTACACGTGCTTTCTCCAGTTCCAGGTAGCCTGCCACGCGGTCAAACGACATCACATGCACGATATTCCGTTTCACCGGCCCGAACACCCATTGCAGCATATCGTAGAAATGCACACCGATATTCGTGGCGATACCGCCGCTCTTGTGTACATCGCCTTTCCAGCTGCTGTAGTACCATTTGCCGCGACTGGTGATATAGGTCAAGTCCACGTCATAAATCTTGTCCTTCGGTCCCTGCTCCACTTTCTGTTTCAGCGCACGGATCTTGTCGTGCAGACGCAGTTGCAGAATTGTATAAGCCTTGTGCCCTGTCTCTTGTTCCAGTTCCACGAGGTTGTCGATATTATACGGATTCAGCACCAGCGGCTTCTCGCATATCACGTCGCAGCCCAGACGCAAACCGTAGCGGATAAACGCGTCGTGGGTATAGTTCGGCGTACATATCGACACCCAATGCAAGGGCGCATTTGTACGCATCTGCTTCGAGCAGAAACGGTCGAACTGCTCGTTCTCCGTATAGAACGAACACTCCGGAAAACTGCTGTCCAAACGGCCGACACTGTCAAACTTGTCGTAAGCGACCATCAGGTTGTTGCCTGTGTCTGCAATCGCTTTGATATGCCTCGGAGCAATGTATCCGGCGGCACCTATTAATGCAAAATTCTTCATTTCTAAATCGTTATTTTTCACGCTCATATACGCGCATTACGCGCGCTCGAAATCAAAAAAGCGTGCAAAGGTACGAAAAAAATTTGACATACGCAAACTTTTTTGCAAAAAAACACGAAAATATGCTCAAAACGCAAAAAAAAGCGATCGAGAGTTTGTCGAGATTACATCGAGACTATCTCAAGACAATGTCGTGCTTTCAACAACACCTCTATCGGGTGCAATGCCTCCACACCGGTCATATCTTTTATCTGCGTCCGGCACGAAACACCCGGCGCACAGACAATCGCCTCTTTGTTCTCAGCTACCGCTTTTCGGATGGTCGGAGCAAGCACCATCTCCGCAATTCGTTTCGAATCCTCATAGTGCTTCTTTTCGTAGCCGAACGATCCCGCCACGCCGCAACAGCCCGACGGGATGACATGCACGGTCAGACCGGGTATCATGCGCAGCACTTCCGCCGTCTTTTCCACGCCCACCAAGGCTTTCTGATGACAATGTCCGTGCAGCCACAACTCAGCCTGCACTTCTCCGAAATCCGCAGCCGAAATACGCCCTTTTTCCGCTTCGCGCAGCAGCCATTCGTCATACAGCAAGCAGTTCTTACTCAGCCGTTTGGCTTCGTCTTCCAACTCTTTTCCTACCAACCGCGGATATTCGTCCCGGAAACTCAAAATACACGAAGGCTCAATGCCCACAAGCGGCATCTCGGCCGTCACGCTATCTTTCAGCAGCTGCACATTCCGTTTCGCCAGTTTGGCAGCCTGACGCAGGCAGCCTTTGCTTATAGCGGCTCTTCCGCTTTCGCCGTGTCGCGGCACTTCCACTTCATAGCCGAGCCTGGTCACCAATTCCGCAAAACGCAAGCCCAATTCCGCTTCCTCTCTGTCGGTAAACTCGTCTGCAAACAGATATATCTTGCCTTTCGGCTCAGCCGGTTGCTCCGTTTTGTGCTTTACGAGCCAACGCATGGAATACCGGCTCAGTGTCGGAATCCGCCGTTGTGCCGCAAAACCGACAACACGTTTTATCAGCAAGGACGTGACCGCATTGGTCGCAAAGAAATTATACACCCTTGGGACAAGGCTTCCAAGACGCTCTATATCGCTCATATGCGCCACAAGCCACGTGCGAAACGGCGTATGTGTCCGCTCGTATTTCAGTTGCAGCACTTCGCTTCGGAGCCTCGTCATATCAACATTGCTCGGGCACTCACTCCTGCACGCTTTGCATGCCAGACAGGAATCCAGCACGGCTGCCACTTCGTCGCTCAGCAACGCATCTTTGTCGTGTGTCAGTTTCTCGCGCAGCACATTGGCTCTTGCGCGCGTCGCATAGATCTCTTCGCCCGTTGCCTTGAATGCCGGACACATCGTGCCGCCTATCCGGTTCGACTTCCGGCAGTCTCCCGCCCCGTTGCATTGCTCCACACGCTGCATCAACCCTCTCATTTCCTGCGTGTCAGGCAGACCGGCATAAGTCTGATTCGGTGCATAGCGCAACGCACTGTCCATAGGCGGCGTATCGACTATCTTGCCCATGTTGAGCAATCCTTCCGGATCCCAGACGCGTTTCAGCGCACGCATCATGTCATACACTTCTTCGCCGTATAGCATCGGCAGAAATTCGCCCCGTAGCCTTCCGTCCCCGTGTTCGCCGCTCAGGCATCCGTGATGTTTCTTCACCAACGCTGCCGTACGTTCCGCCACTTCGCGGAACAATGTCCTGTCTTTCGGCTTTTTCAGATCCAACACAGGCCGCAGGTGCAACTCGCCGGTGGATATATGGCCGTAATAGACGCACGCCAGACCCAACTCGCTCATCATTGCCCGGAAATCCTGCATGTATGCCGCCATTCGTTCCGGCGCCACAGCCGTATCTTCCACCACGCCTACCGGCTTCGCATCGCCTTCCGTATTCGCCAGCACGCCCAAGCCTGCTTTGCGAAGCGCCCACACCTTATTAACGTCTGCGCCGTACACGCGCGTGCAGGAATAAGCCAGCGTTGCCGCTTCTTGCTCAAACGCCGTAGCCTTGCGTTCTATTTCGGTTCTTGTCGCTCCGCGAAATTCCGCCACGACCACGGCTGCCGGCTGCCCATCGACGAAGAACAGGTTCTTCTGCGCCTCTGCATTCTGCTTCGCCAAATCCAATATCTTGCCGTCTATCAGTTCCACGGCTGTCGGTTGATGCCTTAGCGCCATGAGATTCGTTTCCCAGCTCTTGTCCATGTCGTCCAGATGGGCACAGACAACCATCCCTTCTTTTTCGGGCAGCGGATCCAGCGAGACCGTTATTTCGGTCACGATGCACAGTGTGCCTTCGCTTCCCGTCACCAGCGCCGGCAAGTTCAGTTCCACTTCGTCCAAGCACTCGTCTATCGCATATCCGCAACTGCGCCGCCGGATACTCTTGTCAGGAAAAGCATCCTCCACACGCGACATCAACGCTTTGTCTGCCTGCCATGTCTTCAGCTGGCGAATAATCTGTTCCAACAACGGCGACCGGCTCTCCGGCAAACGGTCTGCATGCAGTTCATGCACCGTCCCGTCTGTCAGCATGATGCGCAGTCCGACAACATGATGCCTCGTCGAACCATATACCAAACTGTGTGTGCCGCAGGAGTTGTTACCCACCATGCCGCCTATACAGCAACGGTTGCTCGTACTCGTCTCCGGCGAGAAAAACAGGCCGTATGGCCGGAGCGCCATATTCAGTTCGTCCCGTACTACGCCGGGTTGCACGCGTGCTGTGCGCGTCTCGGGATCGATAGCGAGAATCTTGTTCATGTAGCGGCTCACGTCCATGACGATGCCGTTTCCCACCACTTGCCCTGCAATGCTCGTACCGCCGGCACGCGGAATGAGGTGTGTCTTCCGCCGCCGTGCCTCGTCGAGCAAGGTACGTATGTCGTCTTCCGTAGCGGGATAAGCTACGGCCACAGGCATCTCGCGGTACGCACTCGCGTCCGTCGAATAGGCTATGCGGTGAAGCGCATCGGTATGTAAACGCAAATCGGACATCTGATAGCTGATGGCTGACGGCTCTTACGCACTGTGCATCCTGCGGAACAGGATGGAATGCATGGTCATAAAGAAGTATTTGATATCCGTCCAGACAGGATGTTTCAAGTACTCTGTCAGGTACTTGTCTTCCGAAGCATACAGTTCCTCGAAGGTCTTCGGGTGGTCGATATAGAACGGAGGTATCAAGCCCGGTTTGGTCCTTGTGCGTTTGTCCTGCAGCCATTTGGGATAGGTCTCAAACATGGTCTTCGAGAGCGGGCGCACGCCTACCAGTTTGACGTCACGTTTGACCCAGTTGATGAGCATGGGCAACTCGTCAAGCCAGTAACGGCGCATGATTTTGCCCCATGAGGTAATACGCCAGTCGTCGTCGCTCTTGTCGGCGATGTTCATGCCGCCGCGCTGGTCGAACACGTATTTCTGGATATATTCGGCATAGGGGTGCATGGTACGCACTTTGTAGAAATAGATTTTCTTCCGGTTCTTGCCCACGCGGCGCAACTTGATGAGAGGTCCATAGACCTTCAGTTGCTGTTGCGGATATGGCTGCATATGCCGGCGGCAGAACACATACTCGATATGTCCCATCGGCACGATGTCCTCCACCTCAAAACCGCAGTAGTACAGGCGTCCGAGCACTTCCGTCTTGCTCAGCATGCGTTTCCGTCCTTTCGTCGTGTCGTAGTACAGACGCGATGTCAGCGCCAGTCTCGGCACCACGCGTTTCCAGAAGAAATACGTCAGATAGACGATCCAGTTGATTGGTTTCGGGTATCTTGCAAGGGTCTTCTTCTTGATATATTCCTGCGGCCGGTAGCAGCACACATAGCGTCCGTCGTCCGGCAGTTTCTTGTTCACCAGACAGAAACGTTTGTTGATGCCTCGTGCGTCGTTCAGCAGAGTCATATCCACAATGCAGTTGTACTCGTATTCGGGCAACTGCATGATAGCAAACCGTTCGCGGTCGGCTACCACTTTCGTCTGGCGGCTTCCCAAGCGCGCTTTGTCCAGCAGCATCCGGTAGTCCTCTTCCGTCGTTATTGAGGTGATGGCACGATGTACGCCGTCCATGGATTTGTCGGAACGCGGTTCGTCCGCACGATTGACGACGGCATTCTCCCGTTCCTCGATCTTCATCAGCGGAACGGTCATGTTCTGCGCATATTTCCAGTAGTGCTCCATTAGGATCACCACCACATCGATAGCGGACACAATGCCCACTAACCACAGGGCGACGTTCGGCGAGACGGGTAGCGGTGTCTTGGGCAGGATATAATACGAACCGACCATCAGAATGGCCGTTGTGCCGGCAAGCGAGAGCATCGACTGCCAGTACCACGCTTTGCGGTAGTTCCTGTAGAGTTGCAGCAGCAGTCCCACGGCAATCCATGTGGCCATCAGTATGGCGGCAAGCACGATATATGCCCACACTTCCTCCTTGTCCGCCGCAAAGCGCCAAATGGTGCAACTGATAAGCGATATGATCCAGAGGATGATATCTATGATGATTCGTCTTGTCATTTCGTTTTCCGGACGAGGATAAGTCCGCGTTTAATGAGATTTTTTGTGCTTTGCAGCGCTATTTCTTTCAGCCATGCGCTCCACCGGTTGGTCCAGCGTTGCGGATGGGTGGTGATCATCAGCCGTTTGGGCAGACGGTTTTCGCGGATGGCACGCAGGATGTCTTCCGTCGTATGGAAAACCAGTCCGCGGCGGATCCACTCGTCCTGCCATTCGGGTATTTTGTCCCGCACCGACACTTTGTAGCCGTCCCAGCAGCGGCCGGTGTCCGTCAGGTAGAACATATCCGAGAAATCCACGTCGAAATACGGTTCGCCGACGATGCCGAAGTCGCGGTAGTTGTATTTCTTCCAGAGGTCTTTGCTGTCGTAGCGGCTGGTGGGTGCACCGTGCATACAGATAGTGCGCACGGGATAGAACTGCCGGAAATACTCCAGCCATCCCTCAAAATGACGTATCGCACGGTCTGCATCGCCGTCCGTACGGCTCATATCCTCGTAGTGATAGCCTATCTCGTGCCCTAACTGCGCGATTCGGCGGATCACCTCCGGCCGGTTGCTCTCGTCAATGACGCGGAAATAATAACTCGCTTTCGCCTGTTCCTGCGCCTCTATTTCCGCCACCTCCTGACTTCTTCGCGCACGCAAATCCACATCGTGGCGGAGCACGACGAGACGTTCCGGTTTTTTCGCCGCCGTGCAATACTCCTCAAAGGTCATAAACCGGTAGCCGGCTTCGCGGAGCGCAACGACCAGTTGGCGGTAAATATCCTGTGTAAAATCCCTCATTCAGTCCGAATAATTCATTTTCGACCGCAAAATTACAAAAAATATCGCAAACCTGCAAATAAAATTTGCAAATATGCAATTTTTGTAGTACTTTTGCAGGGCAAAACACGAAAAACAATGAAAAAATCTGCTCTTTTCACGGCTTTTGTCTTCGGACTGAGTGCCGTTCTGACCGGTTGCGGCAGCGACGGCCGCACGCTCACCAGCGCCACCGGTAGTATCTACGAATGTCTCGTTGTCATGCCCGATCACCCGCTTCCGCAGGCGATGGCGGATCCGTGGCAGGCGGACAACGGAAGTGCCTATGCCGAGAACGTCACCAGCACCTACAAACTGGTGGCAGCCGCCATGGGTGCCGACATGCCTTGTATGCCGCAAGTGGAGCCGTATTTCTCCACCACGCTTGTGTCGCCTGTCGCCTTCGACGACTTCCTCAAGCCGACACGCAACATCCTCATCGTGGACATCAATCCCGAGAAATATACGGTCGTCAAGGCAAAGGTGTCCACCGACGTATGGTCCACGCCGCAGGCCGTCTATCATATCCAGGCGCCATGCGACTCCGCCTTTGTCAACTGGTGGATTCAGTCGGCGCCTTCCGTACGCGAGTGGTTTGTACGCCAGGAGATGAGTCGTCAGGCGATGTTCTACCGCCGGCAACCGAATCAGGCAGCTATCGACAAGTTGCGCGACAAGCACGGCTACGGACTCGCTATTCCCGAGGAATATACCTTTGTCAGCGACACGGCGCTTGCGGGCGACATCCGCATCTTCCTCTGCTGCAACGACAAAGGTCCTATGCGGCGCTACCTCGTGCTGTATTCCTATCCTTATACCAGTTCCCTGCAGTTTGAGCCGGACAGCCTCATGCTCATGCGCGACAGCGTCGTAGGACGCATCGTTTCCGGCCAGACAGCCGGTTCACGCGTAGGGACGGAGTATAAAGTGGAGCCGCCCATATCCGCGCCGCTTCATCCCCTGAAGGACGACGACGGCGGTTTCTATGGCGTGGAGATACGCGGACTCTGGAAACTGTACGGCGGCGAAGCCATGGGCGGTCCGTATGTCAGCCACTCGCGTTTGGATCGCGTCAATGCACGTGTTGTTACCGTCGAGTCGTTTGTCTTTGCGCCGGGTCAGAAGAAACGAAGCGCCATGCGTCAGGCGGAATCGATCCTCTACACGCTTCAGATGCCCGACGAACTAAAGGCGAAAGCCGACTGACGCACTTACCCAGTGCCTCGGCTGTACCACGCCCGAGAAATCGTAGTACAACTGATCGGCCATGTTGCGGGCATCCACGCTCACTTTTAGCCGGTCGTTCTTCCAATATACACTACCGTCCAGCAGACAGACAGGGCGGTAGTTTTGTATGGTCCCGTCCAGTGAGGTATATTCTCCTTGCCGCTGCCGGACGGACAGACTCCACGTGGCGCCGAAGCCGCCGTAAATCTTGTGCTCGATACGGATGGTCGCTTTGTGGCGCAGGTAGTCCAGCACGTACATCGACATCATTCCGCCCGCATCGGCTTGCACGTCGCAGAACGCATAACTCACTTCCACGCGCCGGAGCCATTCATAGCCTTGCACGCCGGCAGTCGCTTCCACGCCGGCGGCATTCACGCGCGTATTGTTCGTGCAGCGCCACTGTACAACCGACGGATCGGCTTCTTTCACCCAGTCGATGATGTCCCGTCCCCAACGGTAATAACCCGCCACCGACGCATACCAGTGTCCCCGCGCGTACTGCGCCGACAGTTCTATCTGCAACGCACGTTCCGCCCGCGCCGTGGAATCGGCTTGCTGGGTGGCAGAATGGTAGTACAGGTCGGTAAAGGTCGGCACGCGGATGGCGCGGTTGACATTCAGAAACAGTTGCAGTCCGCGTATCGGTGCATAGCGGATGTTGCCGCCTGCCGACCAGTCGTGACCGAACTGCGAGTTCCACATGCCCGAAGCACCAACAGACGCACTCAGTCCGCGCCAGTAGAAGCGTTGTTCGGCAAAGTAACGTACCTGCAACCGGTTGTGTACGCCGATGTTCGACGAACGGATAAACTCGTTCCGCACATCCACGCCGGCGGTTGTCTTCGCCCACTCGTTCGACCAGCTGCCTGCCGCATGTATGCCCGCCGTATGTGTCCAATGGATGTTGGGAGCATACCAGTCCGGCGCATCCTGTCCGTCGGCATCCTTGCCGCCGCGGTATAGTTCGAAGCGGTCGTAGTGCGCACGGTAACAGGCATTTACGTCTATCGCCCAGCCGTTTGTCCAATGCCGGTCGTAGGCTGCCGTCAGAAAGGCGGTACGCGTAGCGTCAAACTGATTCGGATATTTCGTGGAGTAGAAGCAGTTGGCACCCGCATCTTTCATCTGTGCCCCGATCTGCAAATCCAGGCCGCGGTAGCCGGTCTGCACGAACATATTGGTGATCCGATAGTCCGTGTTCTGCGCATAGCCGCCGGAGCGGTTGTAGGACGCGGCGGCATTCAGATACCAGTCGTTTCTGCTGACACGCGCCGCCAAGGCAGGATTGACCAATCCGTACTCACCCGCCGTCAACTGTCCGGAGAAAGTCTGTCTATCAGCAGACTCGTCTGCGGTCTTTATTCTATCAGCGCAGCGGTCGATATTCTTCGTGACAATATTTACCGCTCCGGAAAAGGCGTCGAGGGCGTAGTTGGTGCCTTGCAGCAGTTCGATGCGTTCGATCAGCAGGGCATCTATCGGCAGATCCATGGTATAGTGCTCGGTCTGCGGATCGGTCATGTCGATACCGTTCAGCAGCACTTTCACCTGTTTTCCTGTGCTGCCCCGCATGGACAGGTCGGCTTGCACGCCGCTGGCTCCCCGCTCGCGTATATCCGTGCCCGGCAGGTAGTGAAGCAGGTCGGCAACGGTCTTCACCGGCAGCGACTGAATCTCTTCGGCTGTCAGGATGGCGACTGGCCGTGACGCAGCGATGTCGAGTGTCGGCTGCCATCCGGTCACATCCACTTCCTCCAGTTTCCTGTACCGCATATCCGTAGAGTCCGTCTGCACCACTCCCCTATTCTTCTCTTCCGCCGCTCTCGCGTTTGTCGTTTCCGCCGCCCAAAGGCTGACTGCCAACAGGCTTGCTATGCCCACTATTATCTTCCGCATTTTCTACTTCTATTATCTTCTTCCCACAAAAAGCCTGCAAAGGTACAAAAAAAATCGCACATGTGCAAAAAAAATCGCCCGAATGAG
>JAFPJV010000052.1 GCA_017425065.1 Paludibacteraceae bacterium | reverse complement strand
CAATCTTTAGTTCTTTTTTAGTTCTTTTTTAGTTGTTATTTAGTTCTTCTTTAGTTGTTATTTAGTTGTTCTTTAGTTCTTCTTTGGTTCTTCCGCTGATCATACCGATATGTACTACCGATGGAACATCCCCAAAACATCGTGCATTTCGGTCGCATTTTTGCGGCCGGTTTTGAATTTGTTGGTCGAATTTCGGCTCCAGAGCCATTTATTCGGCTGTCGAGCCACTTTTCCGGCACCGGAGCCACTTATCTGGGTGCCGAGCCACTTTTCCGGCACCGGAGCCACTTATCTGGGTGTCGAGCCACTTTTCCGGCACCGGAGCCACTCCGGCTTTTGAGGCATAAAATAAGTCATTTCCCATTTTCCATTGTCAATTTTCCATTTTTATTTGCATATATGCAAAAAAAGTTGTACCTTTGCAGCGATTTTTGAAAGAAAGGGTTAATTATGGAAGCAGCAATCTCACAAAGACAGGTTCTTTTATCTATCCCGAGTAGTGATTACAAGCTGATTAGTACCATGTCTCGTAAGATGGGTTGGACTATTCATCGTCAGCGCAAAAGCGGTCTGGAGCGAGCTATTGAAGATGTGCGTGCCGGGCGCGTCTATCAGGCTGATAGCATAGAAGATTTAATGGCTCAACTGAACGCATGAAATATATTATCCGATATTCAGGCCAGTTCAAGCGCTCCTATAAAAATGTCATATTGCGCCAAACTGGTTACTGGTTTGGGATCAAAATGACGCGGAGCTAATCTTGTTGTTGCTTGATACAGGCACCCACTCGGATTTGTTCTAAACAAAAGTAACGGAGAAAAAGCAACATAATACAAAAAACTATAAATTTAAATCATTCTATCATTATGAAAAATTTTAAATTTTTCTTCGCAGCCTTGGTAGGACTTGTGCTGCTGACAAGTTGCGATGGCGACAACGGAACATGGCAAACCAGTAAGGACAAACGCTGGTGGGCCGGCGAAGACGGCACGAACCTTTTTGGTTACATTGACGAGAACGGCAAGATGGCCATTTCCGCAAACTACGCCTCGGTATGCGCTTTTTCCTGCGGTTGGGCATGGGCACTAGAGGACGGTGAAAAGCAATTCATCGACAAGGACGGCAAGAGCGTCATCCCCGATCCGTTCCCGTATGACGATTTTTTCTACTTCAACCGTATCCGCTTCAAAGAAGACGGCAAGTACGGTATGTACGACGAGAACTGGAAGGTCGTTATTCCGGCAGAATACAAATATCTTGGTTCTTGCACCGAAGACGGTTTGATTGCGTTTTCCGAAGACGGAGAGTATGGCTACTTGGACAAGGACGGCAAAGTGGTTATTCAGGAGCAATTTTATGATGTTTACTCTTTTGCAGGCGGCATAGCTGTTGTTTTTGAAAAAAAAGACGATGAATATCGTTACGGCATTATTGACAAGAAGGGCAACTTCTTGGTGGATTTCCAGAAGAAATTTCTGAAAAATTTGGGTGAAGGACGTGTGGCTTTCCAAAACGCTTCCACCGGCAAATTCGGTATGATGGATAAGAACGGCAACGAGATTATTAGTGCCAAGTATGACTATATCAATCCATTCACCTGTGGTTTGGCAATAGTACAAAAGGGTGACAAATACGGCTTTATCAATACCAAGGGCGAGGAAGTCATCCCGTGTCGATACCATGATGCCTACTATTTCTATGACGATGTAGTATTTGTACAGAAGAGCTCCGATTCACGTCGGGAGTGCATCAACAAGAAGGGCGAAACCTTATTCAGCCTCAAGGAACAAGAACGTGTGAGCGAACCTTTCATCAATGGTTTAGCGTTGGTTCGCAGCTCTGACTATAAACAATGGCGCTATATCAACAAGAAAGGCGAGACGATTTACAAGTGGGAAAAAGGCAGTTCTTCCATGCCGGAGAAGCGCCTGAGCCCGGAGGAGCGCAGAATGCAATTCATGCTCAGCACCGAGTACGGCCCCTTGTTCCGCGACATGCAACGCATGAAAGAAAACGAAAAATAATCATCGGCTCCATAAAAAGCAAATATCTTTATGTTTGACAACTTAAGCGAACGATTAGAACGCAGTTTTAAGATCCTGAAAGGTGAAGGACGTATCACCGAAATCAATATCGCCGAAACGGTAAAAGACATCCGTAAGGCGCTGCTGGAAGCCGACGTCAACTACAAGACGGCGAAGCAGTTTACCGACCAGGTCAAGGAGAAAGCCCTCGGGCAGAACGTCATGACCAGCGTCCGTCCCGGACAACTCATGGTCAAAATCACCCACGACGAACTGGCTGCCCTCATGGGTGGTGAGACGGCTGAAATAAATCTCAAAGGACAGCCTGCCGTCATCCTCATGTCGGGTCTTCAGGGTTCCGGTAAGACGACCTTTGCTGCCAAACTGGCAAACTACTTGCAGACCCGCAAGTCGCGCCGCGTCATGCTGGCTGCGTGCGACGTTTATCGTCCGGCTGCCATCGAGCAGTTGCGCGTCCTCGGCGAGCAGATAAATGCCAAGGTCTATACCGAAGAGACCGAGACAAATCCTGTCAAGAAAGCCCAAAACGCTGTCAACGAGGCGCGTCGCTTCGGCTACGACACGCTCATCATCGATACCGCCGGACGCCTTGCCGTGGACGAGCAGATGATGCAGGAGATAGCCGCTATCAAACAGGCTGTCAACCCGTCCGAGACGCTCTTCGTCGTGGATGCCATGACCGGCCAGGATGCCGTCAATACCGCCAAAGAGTTCAACGACCGCCTTGATTTCGACGGCGTTGTGCTCACCAAACTGGACGGCGACGCCCGCGGCGGTGCGGCCCTCTCGATCCGCTCCGTGGTGGAGAAACCGATCAAGTTCATCGGTACCGGCGAGAAGATGGAGGCGCTCGACCAGTTCCATCCCGCCCGAATGGCAGACCGAATCCTCGGCATGGGTGATGTTGTCAGCCTCGTGGAACGTGCGCAACAGCAGTACGACGAAGCGGAAGCACGACGTCTCAGCAAGAAAATTGCCAAGAACCAGTTCGACTTCAACGATTTCCTCGCCCAGCTCAACCAGATAAAGAAGATGGGCTCGGTCAAAGAACTGGTAGGCATGATACCCGGCATGGACAAGGCGCTCAAGGGAGTAGATATCTCCGACGACGCATTCAAACCTATCGAGGCGATGATTTCGTCCATGACACCCGCCGAACGAGCCAACCCGTCGCTGCTCAACGGCTCGCGCAAAGAACGTATAGCACGTGGATCGGGCACGACTATCGTCGAACTCAACCGCTTCCTCAAGCAGTTTGACCAGACGAGCAAAATGATGCGTAAAGTACAACAAATGAAACGACGTTAACTGTGGCAGAAGAATCCAGACATCACCATCACCACCGCCATCGCCAATATAATGTGCACAACGGCCCGCAACGGCTCACGTGGCGACGCGACAAGAAAATGATTATCGGCCTGATACTTATCGCGCTGACCTGTATTGTGTTGGCGCTTGGTCCCGGACGTCCTTTCCTCAAGGAGACCTATCTCCTTGTCAAAGCATGGCTTACGCCAGAACCCGACGAACCGCCCCTGGAAGTCGATCCGCTCAAAATCAACTATCAGTTGCAGAGCGAACGCCAGCAGACCGGCGACAGCCTTGCGGCAGCGCAACATATCGACAGTCTGCGTCGCGACATCCGCCAGAAGAGCGTTCCCGTCTATCGGCCGCCAATAAAAAAAGAAAAATGGTATCTCTCGGAGAAAGATATGAAGGAACTGCGCCGGGGTGCCGAGAACAAAGCCGATGAGTAATTGCCCATGACCCTGCTGGACGGAAAACAAATAGCGGCCGATATTCGTGCCGAACTGCGCCAAGAGCTTGATACACTGCGTCTTTCCGGACGCCGTGCACCCAAACTCGGCATCGTCATCGTGGGCGAGAATCCCGCCAGCGTCACCTATGTCAACAACAAGATGCGCGCTTGCGCCGAAGTGGGAATCGAGGCGGAACGGATCGCTCTTAGCGACCAAATCAGCGAACAAGAGTTGCTCGAAGTCGTTCGTCGGCTCAACGACGATTCTTCTATCGACGGCTTTATCGTCCAACTGCCTCTTCCGTCGCATATCAACGAGGCAACCGTTCTCTCCGCCATCGACTATCGCAAGGATGTGGACGGACTGACGCCCGCGAACGTTGGACGAACGGTTCAGGGACAACCTGCGATTGTCTCTGCCACGCCGCGAGGCATCCGCGAACTCCTCTCACGCTATCATATTCCTACCGCCGGCAAGCACGTGGTTGTCATCGGACGCTCCAACATCGTGGGAAAACCCGTAGCGATGCTGCTCATGCAGCGTCCCTATCTCTCGCTGCCCGGCATGAGTGCCGCTTCGCTTGGTGACGCAACGGTTACGATATGTCATTCCCGCACCCAAGACCTGCCTGCTATCACCCGCACGGCGGACATCATCATCGTCGCAGCCGGCTGTCCGGGTTTGCTCACGGCGGACATGGTGCGTCAGGGCGCTACGGTCATCGACGTCGGTATCAACCGTATCGACGATCCCGATTCGCCGCGTGGCTACCGGCTGGTCGGAGATGTGGACTTCCAAAATGTCGCACCTCTTTGCAATTATATCACGCCCGTTCCCGGCGGCGTAGGCCCTATGACCATCGTCAGCCTCTTGCAAAACACCCTGCAAGCCTATAAAAATCATATATCATAAACTTGAAATCATAAATGGATATCTTATCCAAGATAGAGGGACTGGAAGCGAAATTCCACGAAGTCAGCCTGCTCATTACCGATCCGGCTGTCATTGCCGACCAGGCGCGTTATGTCCGTCTCAACCGCGAATACCGCACGCTGGAACAGGTGCTCGGCGTTACCGAACGCTACAAGAACGCTGTCCGCAACCTCGAAGATGCCAAACAGGTCTTTCACAACGAGTCCGATCCCGAACTGCGCGAGATGGCGCGCGCTGAGATAGATGAACTCGAACCGCAGATACCCGCGCTGGAAGAAGAAGTCAAACTCCAACTGCTGCCCAAAGATCCCGAGGACAGCAAGAATGTAGTCATGGAGATCCGTGGCGGAACGGGCGGCGACGAAGCCTCGCTCTTTGCCGGCGACCTCTTCCGTATGTACACTAAGTACTTTGAACTGCGCGGCTTTCATTATACCGTTTCTTCCTTTACCGAAGGCGCTGTCGGAGGCTACAAGGAAATCATCTTCAACGTCACCGGCGAGAACGTTTATGGCACGCTCAAATACGAGTCAGGTGTTCATCGCGTGCAACGGGTGCCCGTTACCGAGACCCAGGGACGTGTGCATACCTCGGCCGCTACGGTCGCCGTGCTGCCCGAAGCCGATGAGTTCGAGGTGCATATCAACGAGGGCGAGATACGTTGGGAGACCTTCCGCTCCGGAGGTGCTGGCGGACAGAATGTCAATAAGGTGGAGTCCGGCGTGCGCCTGCGCTATAACTGGAAGAACCCCAATACCGGCGAAGTCCAGGAGATACTCATCGAATGTACCGAGACCCGTGACCAGCCTAAGAACAAAGAACGTGCACTCTCGCGTCTCCGCACACAAATCTACGACAAGGAGCATCAGAAATATATCGACGACATCGCCTCGCGGCGCAAGACAATGGTTTCTACCGGCGACCGCTCGGCGAAGATCCGCACCTACAACTACCCGCAGGGACGTATCACCGACCATCGTATCGGCTATACTGTTTACAATCTGCCCGCCTTTATGGACGGTGATATTCAGGGAGTTATCGATGCGCTGCAAGTCGCCGAAAATGCCGAACGGCTCAAGGAGAGTGAATTGTAATGGAACTGTACTATGCACCGGACATATCAGCTACCCGCTGCCTTCCCGAAGAGGAATCAGCCCATTGCGTACGGGTCTTGCGTCACGCCGTAGGCGACTGCCTGACCGTGACCGACGGACTTGGCACCTTGTACCAGGCGCGTATCTCCAATCCGCACCCCAAACATTGCGAATTGGAAATCCTCTCTTCCGAAAAGCAAACCCCGCATCACAACGGCTGCATCCATATTGCGGTCGCACCCACAAAAAATATCGACCGCTTGGAATGGGCGCTTGAGAAATGCACCGAGATAGGTGCCGATGCCTTTACACCCCTGCTTTGCCGCTTCTCCGAGCGCAAAAACCTGCGTATTGACCGCCTGGAGAAGATCATTTTGGCGGCGGCTAAGCAGTCCCTGACGGCTTACCTCCCAACACTCTCCGAATTGACCGATTGCTCTGAGTTTATTCGCTCATGTTCAGCCGATTATAAATTTATTGCCCATTGTTATAGCGATAGCGAACGGATATTACTAAGAGATACTATTACTACCATTCGCAGTAAAACAGACGTCCAAAATGCGTCGTTCTGCGTCCTCATTGGTCCCGAGGGCGATTTCTCACCAGAAGAAGTGCAACTGGCGCTCGAAAACGGCTTCCAACCCGTCCTTTTGGGCAATGCCCGCCTGCGAACCGAGACGGCTGCCGTCATAGCTTGTCATACTATTGTTTGTCTCAATGATTGATTTTCTCCAAATAGATACGGATATCCTTCTCTGGATCAACGGCCACAACGCACCATGGGCGGATACGCTGATGTGGTATATCTCCAAATCCACCACTTGGATACCCCTGTATGCCTTGCTCGTCGGCTTGCTATGGCATCGTTTCGGCTGGCGAAGGACGCTCTTCTATTTGTTGGCTATCGGGCTGGCTGTCGGTCTGTCCGACTTCTTGTCCAGCGGTATTATCAAGCCGCTTGTCTGCCGCTTGCGTCCGACGCACGAGCCTGCTATTCAGTCGCTTGTGCATCTCGTTCGTGGTTATACGGGCGGTTCTTACGGCTTCGTCAGTTCGCATGCTGCCAACACCATAGCCCTGGCTTTCCTGTTTTGCAAATGCTATCCGGATCGGCGCATCGCGCTCCTCATGACGATTTACGTCGTGCTCAACTGCTATTCCAGAATGTATCTCGGCGTCCATTACCCGGGTGACATTCTCGGAGGATTACTGGTCGGATTGCTTGTTTCATACCTGATATATGTCTTGGTCGTACGCAATATGGATCGCGCGAAGGCTCTACTACGCCGAAAATAAGCGCTCTCGCTCCTCACGCCCCGCCATACGTGTGGCACTCGCCGGTATAGCGATAGGAGTCATGGTGATGCTCGTCACCATATGTGTTGTTGTCGGTTTCAAGCGGACGGTCACCGAACAGGTGTCCGGCTTCGGCGCACATGTTCAGATAGTCAATTTCGACAACAACAACACCTACGAGATGTTGCCTGTCTCGTTCTCCGATACCATCCTGTCGCAGATACGCAACGTGCCGCATGTGGCTTCTGTTCAGCCGTTTATCACCAAACCGGGTATCGCCAAGACCAACGACAACTTCCTCGGCATTGTCCTGAAATCCATTCAGCCTGATAGCTATGTGTGTAGCCGTCTTCTGGAAGGACGGCCGCCCGATACCGACAAAGAAGTGCTCATCTCTGCTTCCCAGGCTTCGCTGCTCGGACTCAAAACAGGCGATGACATCTTCTGCTATTTTGTCGAAGACGAGGTGCGCGTGCGCAAGTTCCAAATAACCGGTATCTATCGTACAGGATTCACCGACTTCGACCAACTCTTCATGTGGAGCACGATGCCGGTGCTGACCGCCCTCAACGGCTGGGAACCGGATCAGTACTCCGGCTTGCAAATCCTTGCCGACGATCCCAAACAGATAGACCCCGTTGCCGAATCGCTCTACGACGTGGTGTATAACCGTTTCGACCGCGATCAGAATGCCTACTATATCCAGACCGTCCGCGAACTGAATCCGCAGATATTCTCATGGCTCGACTTGCTGGATATGAATGTGGTGGTGATTATTATCTTAATGCTCTGTGTATCAGGATTCAGCATCGTTTCCGGATTGGTCATCCTCATCTTGGATGCCGTTCAGTTTGTCGGTATTCTCAAGGCACTCGGCTCCGACAACCGCTTCCTGCGTCGTATCTTCCTTGCCCAGGCTTCGATGCTTGTCTGTCGCGGCATGTTGTGGGGAAATGTCTTGGGCCTCGGACTCTGCGCTTTGCAGTATTTTGCGCATATCGTTCCGCTGGATGCCGCTACCTATTATGTCGATGCCGTGCCCGTGGTTTTCCCGTGGCTCTGGCTGGTATTGCTCAATGTGATGGTGTTCGCTATCTCCTTTGTAATCATGTTGTTGCCGGCGGCTATCGTTTCGCGTATCAGCCCGGCACGTGTTATGCACTTTGAGTAGTATGCTGCTGACAACGCCCGTACATATTGTCCCCTCCGATCGCAAGATCACCTACCGCGACCGTCTTCTCTTCCTCGGTTCTTGCTTTGCCGACTCCATCTCGGCGTGTATGTCGGAGTACTATTTCCGGCTGACAGCCAATCCGTTCGGCACTTTATATAACCCGCTTTCTATCGCGCAGGCTATCCGGCTGCAAGAACTTCCCGAACCGGTAGAGTGGGGCGGACTGTATCATTCCATGATGCACCATGGCCGTTTCTCCACACCTTCTCCGGACTTGACACGCAGCAACTGCGAGGAGAGTATCCGTCTGATGCAGAAGGCGTTAGAGGAATCCACTATTGTCTGCGTCACGTTTGGCACGGCTTGGGTATATGAGTTGGGCGGACAAGTAGTGGCTAACTGCCACAAGATGCCTGCCGAACGCTTCCGGCGCCGCCGACTTACTGCAGATGAGATCGTTGACGCGTGGAAACCTATCCTCGAGGCGTATCCCGATAAGCATTTTATCTTTACCGTCTCGCCCGTCCGCCATCTAAAAGACGGGCTCCATGAGAACCAACTCTCCAAGTCCATACTGCTCCAGGCTGTTGATAGTCTATGTTCTATCAGCGAAGCGGTCTATACTCCATTAGCGAAGCGGTCTTATTTTCCGGCATTCGAAATAATGCTTGATGAGTTGCGTGACTATCGCTTCTACGCCGATGATATGCTTCATCCCTCTGCGCAGGCGGTGCAGTATATCTTCTCATGCTTTGCCGATTGCTACATAGACGAGGCCACACGAGCCGACATGCAGCAGCTTCACCGACTCTATTTGGATCGCCAGCACCGTTTTCTCCACCCCGATT
>JAFPJV010000051.1 GCA_017425065.1 Paludibacteraceae bacterium | reverse complement strand
CTTTTCTCTTTCTCGTTCTTTTTGCAAATTGTCGCTTTTCGGATTTTTCTAATACGCAAAAGGCACGCTACGGTGACGTCCGGGATGGTAACGTAATGCGAACGTTGATGACAGCAGAATAAAAAAATATTCATTATTCATTATTCATTATTCATTTTTTTCTTGCATATATGCAAAAAAAGTCGTACCTTTGCAGCCGATTTCGTCTTTACGAAAAATAATCATTAATTTATACTATATGAAAATTAGAGTAAGTAACGTCAATCAACCCGTTTGGAAAGAAACCAATGTACACGCCAACCTCCCCGAAAACCTGAATAAATTGCAGGAATTGGCCTACAACCTCTGGTGGGTTTGGAACCACGACGCAAAGGAACTTTTCCGCGGAATTGATATTGACGAGTGGCATCGTGCCCAATCCAATCCGATCATGTTGCTCAACATCCTCAGCTATGACAAATTGCAGGAGTTGAGCGAAAACAAATCGTTCATGAAAAAAGTGGACAAGGTTTATGCCGAGTTCCGCGCCTACATGGACACACCCAAAGATCCGAAGAAACCCAGCATCGCCTACTTCTCCATGGAGTACGGACTGAGCCAGGTGGTAAAGATTTATTCCGGCGGTCTCGGCATTCTCGCCGGTGACTACCTGAAGGAAGCCAGCGACTGCAACGTCGATATGACGGCTATCGGTTTCCTCTATCGCTACGGTTATTTCACCCAGACACTCTCACCCGAAGGACAGCAGATCGCCAACTACGAGGCGCAGAACTTCTCCAACCTGCCTCTCACGCAGGTGAAGAACGAAGACGGCACGCCGCTGGTAGTGGATGTGCCTTATCCCGACCGCATGGTACATGCCTATCTCTGGCGCGTAGCTGTCGGCCGCATGGATCTGTATCTATTGGATACCGACAACGAACTGAACTCCGAATGGGATCGCCAGATTACTCACCAGCTCTACGGCGGCGACTGGGAAAACCGTATCAAGCAGGAGATCCTGCTCGGAATAGGCGGCGTTCTCGCCCTGAAGAAACTGGGTATCAAGAAGGATGTATATCATTGCAACGAGGGTCACGCAGCACTCATGGGTCTGCAACGACTCGTTGACCTCGTTCAGGAGGAAGGTCTCAGCTTCAACGAAGCCAAAGAGGTGGTTCGCGCCAGCGGACTCTACACCTGCCACACTCCTGTTCCGGCGGGTCACGACTACTTCGAAGAGGGCTTGTTCTACAAGTACATGAGCAGTTATGCCGAGAAACTCGGAATAGAATGGAGCGACTTGATCGGCATGGGACGCAGCAACCCGGACGACAACACCGAGAAATTCTCGATGTCGGTATTCGCGCTGAACACCTGTCAGGAAGCAAACGGCGTGTCCCTGCTGCACGGTGAGGTTTCGAAGAAGATGTTCTCGCCTGTTTGGCCGGGCTATTTCCCCGAAGAGCTTCACGTATCGTACGTTACCAACGGCGTACACATGCCGACATGGGCTGCGAGCGAGTGGAAAGCCGTTTATAACAAGTACTTCCCCGAAGACTGGCAATACGACCAGTCGAATCCGAAGATGTGGAGCAACTTCAACGACATCCCTGCTGACGAGATATGGAAAGTGCGTATGGGACTCAAGCAGCGTCTCATCGATTATATCAAGGCCAAGTTCCGCGAGGACTGGATGAAGACGCAGGGCGATCCCGCACGTATCGTCCGTGCGCTGAACGAGATGAACCCGAACACGCTGATTATCGGCTTCGGTCGCCGTTTTGCCACCTACAAACGTGCACACCTCCTGTTCACCGACCTGGAGCGTCTGGACAAACTGGTGAACAACCCCAACTATCCCGTTCAGTTTCTCTTCACCGGTAAGGCGCACCCCGCTGACGGTGGCGGACAGGGACTTATCAAGCGCATCATCGAGATCAGCCGTATGCCGCAGTTCCTGGGCAAGATTATCTTCCTGGAGAACTACGACATGTCGCTGGCAAAACGTCTTATCTCCGGTGTGGATATCTGGCTGAACACGCCGACACGTCCGTTGGAGGCTTCCGGTACATCCGGTGAGAAAGCACAGATGAACGGTGTGCTCAACTTCTCCGTGAAAGACGGTTGGTGGTACGAGGGCTACGTGGAAGGTGCCGGATGGGCGCTGACCGAGAAACGTACCTACGAGAATCAGGCACACCAGGATCAGCTGGATGCCGCTACCATCTACCAGATGCTGGAGAACGAGATTATCCCGATGTACTATGCCAAGAATGCCAAGGGCTATTCGCCGCAGTGGATTCAGACCATCAAGAACTCCATCACCAAGATCACGCCGCATTTCACGATGAAGCGTATGCTGGATGACTATTTCGACCGCTTCTACAACAAGCTGCAGAAACGTCATGCCCTGCTCGTCAAGGACAACTACAAAGTGGCTCGCGAAATCGCTGCATGGAAAGAGAACATGGTAGCGCATTGGGACGAGATAGAGGTCGTAAACATCCAATATCCGGATTTGAGCAATCTCAACGTAGGCGACAAGGGCGTTGTGTCCGTAGAGCTGGATACCCACGGCCTGAACGACAAAGGCTTGGGCGTAGAACTTGTTGCGATTCGTACTTCGACGCACAACAATGACAAGCTGTATGGCAATCCGCAGCCGCTCGACCTGAAGAAGGTGGAAGGTTCGCACTTGTTCTTCGAGACGCAGTACAAGTTGAACTATGCCGGCGGTATGAAGTTCGGCCTGCGTATGTATCCGCAGAACGAGTTGCTGCCGCATCGTATGGACTTCTGCTACGTTCGTTGGATCTGATTTGGTTCCCGAACCGATATGAAAAACGAGTACTCCGTGTGGGGTACTCGTTTGTTTTTTTATAATCCCAAATGGATGCGGAACCGCATCGCCCACCGCGGATTCGGCGCTTCCGGCCGTTGGTTGGGCGTCAGCCGCCAAACGGAATACAGGTCGCACACCCGCAGGATATTGCCGATACCGACGCCTACTTCCGCATAGAAACTGTGCGGAGAAGGCAGACTGCTGAGAACTGGCTGCTGCGAACTCAGATAGCCGTAGGCTAACTTGGCTTCCACCAATTCTCTCAGCCGCAGGAACCGTATGCCCGGAATGAGGTTGAATAGTATTCCATGTCCGTTCCATTCGGTATGCAGGGCGACATACCGATCTGCCGAAATTTCTCCGTTGTGCAATAGTGTGAAACGATACGGGTCATAGGCATAGCCTTGGTTTCCGGTTGCCTGCCATAGCATAGGTTGCGGCACTTTGCCGAAGATCCATCCTGCCTGCAGCGTATAGCTGAGCGTGCCGCCAATGCCCAATGCCGCACGTTGTGTGAGCATCAGCCTCAGATGTGCGTAGAGCCGGTAATCCGCTTCCGGCTTGGTATAAGAACCCACTTCGGCACCAAGGTACAGCACCGGATAAATAGAACTGTAACTGTAGCGGCGACGGAAATAACTATCGTGCTTCTGTTCTCCCCATCCCAAACGGGCAATGAGACAGAGCGACTCATAGCGATAATCGTCCATCCATCCCACACGCAAATAACTGTGTGTCTCCAGCATGTCGCTCCAGTCGGATTCCCAGTACAGTTGCGCCTGACGTTGCCGCATAGCGGTATTCACGCAGAACGAATCGCGATGCAGGGCTTCGAACGCATACGACGTGAAGTCCATCAAATGCAGGCCGGCACTGTTCTCACGCATCATCCGGTCGAAATCATCCACCTCTGTCCAGACATAATGATCTTGATATTCCAACCGGAGTATGTTGCGTCTTGCAGTCGGCAGTTGCCAGCTGACACGTCCTAATCCTTTCAGCCGCTGGTCTTTCCATCCATAGCCTATAGCCGCCTCCAACGACACGTTTTTCCATAGTTTCTCATTCGTGCGGAAAGGCAGTCCGACATGCACTCCCTCCTGCTGGTTGACTTGCAGTATTTCTTGTACGTGGCCTATATCAACGCAGGTGCCGGTGGGTATATATCCGGTCATAGCGATCGTTGCAAACCATGTGGCGGTACGAACCAGCGGCGTTTGCAGCAACGAATCCATCGGAGCGAAGGCTGATTGCTGTGCTGTGTCCGTATAGACAGCTGTTTGCGTGGAGTCCGTGGCTGGTGCGACGGATTCGCGTCTGGTCTTTGCTGCCATCGTATGCTTGATGAGCACGGTAGGAAAGACATGCGTAGTATCCGTCTTCACGGCAAAGTCCAAGAGCGCCGAGATCTGTTCTTCCTCCAAACTGTGGTCGGCAGCAAAGCGTTGCCGGATATGCAGATTGCTCAGGTAGTTGACATTCGTCTCGGCGGGCACGTCAGCCTCCAGTTCGCACAGGGCATACGTAGCCGAATCGACCGCCAATGAGCCGTTAAACGTAGCGTAATACGGATTCTTGGTGCGGAAATGCACGATATACCGTTTCCCCTGCGCCGTGGAAACAGAATCAGCCAGATAGTACTTGTAATACGTGGAACCGTTCGCCGCCACAGGCGATACAAATGGATGGTCAAGGAGCGATACCGTGGTAGCGTAGAAATTCAGGTTACCCTGAATGGTGAGTAGCGAGGAGTAATCGGTCTCGCTCAATATCAGGGCTTTCCGTTGCTGGTCGTTGGCGGGTATCATCTGTTGTCCGTCCAGCAGAAACGACTGCGTCTCGCAGTATAGCGGCAGCAAGTAGCTGCTGTCCTCCTGCATGACAAGGCCTGACTCCAGTCCGCGCCAGAAGGATTTTTGCAACTGGCGTTTGCGGATATGCGAGACGTATAATTGGCGGGTACGATGTGCCGTAGTGGAGCCGGAGAGCAGCATCCTGTCGTTCTCCGCCCGATGCGCACGCACTTGCGCCATCAGTGGCAGAGCAGGATTCTCGCCCGGGATAGCCAGCACTTCTTCCAGCATCGACACTTTCTCTTTCAGCACCACTTGTATGCCCGCCATGGCGCCCGGCTGTATTTCATAGCGCTGGGTATGATACCCGACTGCCGAGAAGACCAATTGCATCTTCGCTCTCAAATCGACGCGCAGCACAAAAGCTCCGGTTTCATCGGTTGAAGTGCCGATCTTTGTGCCTTTGAAATGTACATTGACACCCCCTACCGGTGCGCCTGTCAACTCGGAAAACACCTCTCCTACGATAATCGTTTCCTCCGCATGAAGAAGTGAAAATTGAAAGTTGAAAATTGAAAGGACCAGAAACCCGATCAATCGAATACTATGTCTCCTTTCGCCTTTCATTTCTCGCCTTTCGTTTTATTCGCCGGATGATATTTCAGAATGGCACGCCTCAGATCCTGCACCTCGACATGGGTGTAGATCTCGGTCGTGGTGATATCCTCGTGCCCTAACAGTTGTTGGATAATGCGCAGGTCTGCACCGTTCTGCAGCATATGGGTGGCAAACGAGTGACGTAGGGTATGGGGTGAGATATTCTTCCGAATGCCGGCTTCCAAGCATAGCCGCTTGATGATAGTAAACACCATCACGCGTGTCAGAGGTGCTCCGCGGCGGTTGAGAAAGGCAAAATCTTCCGCCCCGGGCTTTATCGGCCAGTGGGATCGCTCTTGCAGCCAGTAGCGGAACCACTCTTCTGCCACGGGCGAGATAGGAACAAGACGCTGCTTCGACCCCTTTCCCTCAATGAGCATGTAGTGCTCGTCGCGATAGATATTGCTCAACTTGAGAGACACCAGTTCGCTTACGCGCAAGCCGCTCCCGTACAGCATCTCGATGATGGCTCTGTTGCGATGTCCTTCATTTTGGCTTAAGTCAATCGCTTGCACCAGCCGGTCGATTTCTTCCACGCTAAGCACTTCCGGCAAGTGCAACTCTTTTCGCGGACTCTCGAGCAGTTCCGAAGGGTCTTGCTCGATGTAATTGTGATAAAGCAGAAAACGGTAGAAAGCGCGGACACCGGAAATGATGCGTGCCTGTGATCGGGCATTGCTGTCTGTGGAGAAAGTCGCCTGAACGAATCCGCGCAAATCCTCCAAGCCGGCATGTACAGGGTCTTTGCCATGCTCGTCGAAGAACTGAAACAGCTTGTCCAAATCGCGTTCGTAGGCCAGAACGGTGTTTGCCGAGAGTCCCCGTTCCATCTTCAGATACATCCGGTATTTCTTCCGCAGCTCACTCATCTTTGTCGGTCAACAGCGTCCCTGTATAATGGGTTTCGTACGGTTCGCCGTCATGATAGAGTGTGAAATGGAGTGCCACTTCTCCGTCCAAGGTGTCGCGTACGATCATCGTGCCGGAGTCAAGCAACTGAATCCCTTCCAGCGCGCCTTCGTTTATCGTGAGCAGGTATGCGCCGGACGGCATGCCGCCGAAATCACGTCCGGGCAGGAATGTGAACAGCGCACCGGTGCTGTCCGAACGATAGGTTCCTGCAGTCAGTTCTGCATCCGAAACAAATATGTCAGACAGGTAGAGGTTGTAGCCGGTTCCCTGCATATGATGGGCGGAGTCAAGCGTCAGTCCGTCGCTGTATAAGTCGAGTGACAGGACGTTTGCCTCTATCGAGTCGTAGCATTTCCCGTGTGGCGTCAGATAAGCCGCCGCATAGTTCTTCGGAGCAGCAGGCCGCGGTGTCGGATTGTTTCTGTTGCATGCCGGCAAAACGGACAGAATAGCCAATATAAGCAGAAGGTGGAATCGTCTCATGTTATTTTTCGATTTTCAGTTTTCTCGTTGGATACCAGGCTGCCAGGAATCCCAACAGCAGTACTGTCGCCGCTACAAACAGCACGTCGCTCCATACCAGCATCACGGGATAAGCCGACAGGATATAGTCCTCGCCAGAGCCTAATTTCAGGAAGCCGTAATGCTGTTGCAACAAGCATACCGTCACACCTGTCACGATGCCCGCTATAACACCCAAGATGCTTATCAGCCAGCCTTCCAACAGGAAGATACGGCGTATCTGGCGTGGGTTGGCGCCCAAGTTGCTCAATATCCGGATATCTTCGCGCTTGTCAATAATCAGCATGGTGAGCGACGAGATGATGTTGAAACTGGCTACCAGCAGAATAAAAACCAGTAGCAATGCCGTCAGCAGTTTCTCTACGCCGAACATGCGGAAGAAATCCTCCTGTTGCTCATAGCGGTTCAGCACCAGATAGTCGTCTCCCAACAAGGCTTGCAATTCTCGTTGTGTGTGTTCGACGGAAGCCGGTTCGTTCAGATGGATGTTAAGCGATGTGACCGTCAGACTGTCGTATTCAAAGAGCCTGCGCGCCAATGGCAGCGATACCAATACCACATGGTCGTCATACTGTATCTGATTGACGGCAAACACACCGGAGACAAAGGCATGTTCGCGCAAGAGACTCTTGTCCGGCCGCATCATGTTGATTCTGCCGACGCGCTTCGGGGCATAGATATAGAGCGGCTCAACAAAATGAGCGCCTACGCCCAATGTGCTTGCCACACCGCGTCCCAATACCATTCGCTCGAATCCGCCTTCGTCCCGTACGAGAAACTCTCCATCGACAATAATCGAATCGACCGAAGTGGCTTTTGCGAAGAGCGAATCCACACCCATCAGTTGTACGGGTGTCTGTTTGTCGTTGTAGCGAAGCATGGCAGTGCTCTCGAATACTTCGGACATGTATGAGATGTCCTGATGCGAACGCAACTGCTGTATCTCAGGCGCGTCTGTACGGAACGGCTTGCCGTCGCGGCTCACCACCTTCAGTTGCGGATCAAACTGCGAGAACATATGTTCTATCACGCTCCCGAAGCCGTTCATCACGCTGAGCACGCATATCATGGCAGCAGCCACTACGGCTACCGCAGCGGCCGAGACACCAGAGACGATATTGATGGCGTTCACCCGCTTCCGGGAGAAGAGGTAGCGCCAGGCTATTGACCACTCAAAACGCATTTATCTCTTCAGTAGTTCGTCGATATGCTCCAGCCGGTCGATGGTATCATCCAGATGAAAATGCAGTTCGGGAATGATACGCAACTGATGACGCTCCAATTGCCCAAGTTCGCCACGCAGTCTGTGGGTGTTCTCCTCGATATGCGCCATGGTCTCTGCCACTTTCTCTTGCGGGAAAACGGACAGATAGATATGCGCTATCGACAGGTCGGGCGACACGCGTACTTCGCTTACCGAAATGAGCGTGCTGTGTAGCGTGCGCGCGTAGCGAAGCAGGATGTCGCTCATGTCTTTCTGTATCAATCGGGCTATCTTATGCTGACGTGTAGATTCCATACTATGTATATTTAACAAAATGCGGGAAAGGAGATCTGCGTCTCTTTTCCCTATTTTAATACGTTACTGATAAGAAGGCGTTGCCTTAAAATTTGTGACGGCCTTCGTCAGCTACTGTCAGTTTCTTACGGCCTTTAGCACGACGGGCAGCCAGTACGCGGCGACCGTTTGCCGTAGCCATACGCTCCAGAAAACCGTGCTTGTTGCGACGCTTGCGCTGCGATGGTTGAAATGTACGTTTCATAGTTTCTATTTATTCTGTTTTGGGTTCTCTCACGAGAACAAGTTAGCGATAAAAATCCCGCCCTTGACTACTCTGGGGCGGAAAGCGGGTGCAAAATTACTGCTTTTTTCTCACATACGCAAATTTTATGCGCATTTTTTGCATTTTTTTTATTTTTTTTTACTTTTCCGGCTCCGCAGCCTACTTCGGTTCAACTTTCAACTTTCATCTTTCAACTTTTTTTTGTACCTTTGCACTCGCAATACAAAAAAGCCAGTTATGTTTACCACTACTGCCATCGTGCTCCAGCTGCGTCCCTATTCCGACCGGGCAAGTATCTTGCACGCATATACACGCGCGGGCGGGCGCGGCACGTATATTTTATATGGTGTAGGCAGCCGGCGGAAAGGAGCGGGAGTATATACGCCGCTTTCGCTGGTCGAACTGACGGTTCGCGAGGGACGTAACGGCAGTCTTTCCACCGTAGAGCAGGCACATCTTATCTATACGCCGTCGCTCATCACGACGGATATCCGGCGTCAGACGGTGGCTATCTTTCTTAGTGAACTGCTCTCTCATACGCTCTATCAGCCCATGCAGGACGAGGCGCTTTTTGACTATCTCATGACGGTTGTGGCCGACCTTGACCGTTGTGACGATCCCGAGAACGTCCATCTGCGAACCATGTGCGGCTTGGCTTCCCGCTTGGGATTTGCCATCAACGAAGAGCAGCATCCCTGGCTTACGGCCGTTCCTGCTACGCGCGCTCAACGGCAGGAACAGTTGCGCCAGCTGTGTGCCTATTATGCCGACCATGTGGATGGCTGGCAAGAGATGAAGTCGCTGGATATTCTTACGGAGATTTTCGATTAACGGGTGATGATGCACTCGTCGTACAAAGCACCTGTCGATAGTTGGTAGGTGCTCAGATGCAGTGTGTCGTTGTAGAGCATGATACGCTCGTAGTAGCGGTCGCTCGTGCCTTGACGCTCGTGATAGTGGTCAAACTTCGGCTCGTGGTATGTGCTGCACGCAGTCGTTGCTACGAACGGCAACTGACGCGCATACTGATGGTCGTGGCCCGAGAAAACCAGATCGGCTTTTCTGAGCGGAGTATGACAGCTCAGATAGACGCCGGCATTGACTCTTCCCTTGGTATTGCTATAGACCGGATGGTGCATCATCACCACGGTATATCTGTCGCCGGCATCCTGAAGCACTTGTGTCAGCCACGCATTCAGGCGCGTAAAATGGCGGATCAGCCGGAGCCGTTGCGTATCAATCACGATAAACCGCAATCCCGGGAAGTCGATGTAATACGTTGTGCCTGTCATCTCCAGCGGTCCGTTCTGCGGATGGCGGAACATACCTGCCCAGACGGGAGACAGACTGGCATGCAAACCTTTTCCGTACTCGTGGTTTCCGGGACATGTCGCTACGGGCAAATCCGCGAGACGGGTGCCTTCCAGGGCATGATAGAGCTGTTGCTCGTAGTAGGGATAGCCGCGTTCGAGCCAGTCGCCCAATTGTGCATAGAAGTCTATGTTAGGCAAACGACAGGACAGTGTGTCGTAATCCTCCTTTGTCAGCTGGCTGTGCACATCGCCAAGAAGCAGTATGTCCAGCGTATCCGGATAGCGGATATCCTGCCAGCCGCTGTCGGTCAGCGTAAATCCGGGAACCGAGTCATCGCCGAAGCAGTAGAAGCGGTAGGTGATTGTATCACCCGTCCATTCCGGCTCTTCCGGCATGCCGAACCACGCCTGCCAACGGATGGCGCAGATGGTTGCGCCAGCCGTCAGCAGAACGAGGATCAGTATTATCCACCAGTATTTACGTGCTCCGTTCATTATCAGAAGGGCAGATCCGTCGTGTTCTCGTCGGTTGTCGGGTCAAAAGGTTGCGGAGCTTCTGCTGCCTGCGGAGCCGGTTGCGCCGGAGCAGCCTCTTGTGCTTGTGGAGCGGCTGCCGCCTGCGGAGCCTGGCCTTCGGCGGAGGGATCTACGATACCTTGTTGTACGCGCCATGCGCGAACCGATGTGTACCAACGGCCGTTGAACTCGCGACTCTCGATGTCAAACGAGACGGTTACGATATCGTCCAACTGGCACATGTTGTCCTTGATGCGTTGCTCGCCGAAGACCTCAAAGCATACCTTTTTTGGGAATTGCTCTTGCGTCTCCAGAACATAAGCTTGCACCTGCCATGGGTTACCACTGTTCTTTGCTACGCCCGTCTGCAACGGGAGCACTTGGATAATCTTTCCTGAAATTTCCATATTGATTTGTTTTCTGTTTTCAAATTTTGTCTAACGACTAACGACTAATGACTAATGACTATCGACTAACGACATCAACCTTTAATAGCTGCCACGCCCGGCAGTATTTTTCCTTCGATGGCTTCCAGCAATGCGCCTCCACCGGTGGAGATATACGATACTTTGTCGGCCAGACCGAACTTGTTGACGCAGGCTACCGAGTCACCGCCGCCGATAAGCGAGAATGCGCCTTCGGCTGTTGCCTCTGCAATTGCCTCGCCGATAGCACGGCTGCCGTCGCAGAAGTTGTCGAACTCAAATACTCCTGCAGGGCCGTTCCAAAGAATGGTCTTTGCGCCCTTGATGGCATTACGGAAGTTCTTCTGTGCCTCGGGACCGGCATCCAGACCTTCCCAACCTTCGGGAATGGCGTTCGACGGGAATACTTTCTGATTCGCGTCGTTGCTGAATGCGTCGGCGCATATAGCATCCGGAGCCAGAACGAGTTCAACGCCGTTCTTCTTTGCGAGTTCCTCAACGCCAAGAGCTACATCCAGTTTGTCGAGTTCGACGATCGAACCGCCTATCTCGCCGCCGTGTGCTTTGGCGAACGTATAGGTCATACCGCCGCAGAGAATCAGTTTATCGACTTTGCCGAGCAGGTTCTCGATGATACCGATTTTCGAACTTACTTTCGAACCGCCCATGATGGCTACGAACGGACGTTTGATGTCGCCTAATACGGCATCTACAGCAGCCACTTCTTTTTCCATCAGGAAGCCGAGCATCTTGTTGTCGGCATCGAAGAAGTCGGCGATGACGGCGGTCGAGGCATGTTTGCGGTGAGCTGTTCCGAAGGCATCCATCACGTAGCAGTCGGCATAGCTTGCCAGGGTCTTGGCAAACTCTTTCTGACGGGCTTTCATCTCTTTCTTGGCTTCCTCGTAAGCAGGATCTTCTTTCTCGATACCTACGGGTTTGCCTTCCTCTTCGGGGTAGAAACGCAGGTTCTCGAGCATCAGCACCTCGCCTGCTTTCAGGGCTGCGGCTTTGTCGTGTGCCTTGGCGCAGTCCTCGGCAAACTGAACCGGACGGCCTAATGCGGCGCTCACGGCGTCAACGATCTGGCTGAGGCTGAACTTGGCCTGTACTTTGCCTTTCGGTTTGCCCATGTGGCTCATGATGATGAGCGCACCGCCCTCGTCCAAGATGTGTTTCAACGTAGGTAATGCACCGCGGATACGGGTGTCGTCCGTGATCTTACCGTTCTCATCGAGTGGCACATTGAAGTCCACGCGTACAATCGCCTTCTTGCCGGCGAATTTGAAATCTTTAATCGTCATAATGTTTTGTATTTTGGTTTTTAATATACTACCAGTCAATGGAGTTCAATCGTCCGCGATACACATCGCTGTAGGTTGTTTTGGCGTCTTGTCCGCCAAACAGGTATATATCGTTGTCGCGCACGATGGCTGTCTGTTTCCGGCGTGCCTGATACACTTCCGGCAGACGGTTTTTGGTGGTGTCGGCTTTGGTCCAGCTCAGTCCTTCGTCTTCCGACACCAGGATGTCACGACCGAAATAGGTCATGTCCTGGTTTACGCCGCCGAACATCAGCAGCCGGTCATTGTACCATACGACCGAAACGCCGGTCAGGGCGGTGAAATTCGGCCGGTCGATAGAGAACTCGCGCAAACGGTAGCCGCCGTGCTCGGTGATAAATTCCGAGTACTCCAGGTTCCAGCGCGTATTGAGCGCACGGCCGTTCTCGGCAAAGCCGCCTATAATCATGGCGCGCGCCCGCTGGCTTGCGCTGTGGAACAGCACCGACGCGAAGTCGCTTATCGGGAAATCGCCTTCGGGACGCAAGCCGCTCATCTTCAGGCTGCCGCCCTCCACGTAAGCCAACTCCGGTCCGTCGTTGTCGGCAAGCACCCATACACGTCCGTTCCAGCAGAGCAGCATGGTCTTCATCTCATGCGTCATGGTCTGTGCCGCCCATTGCCAGCCGTCGGCCGAGGTGTAGAGCGAGGTGCCGTCGGCGTAGTAAAGCGTGGTGCCGTCGGATATGATCTGACGCACTTTCGTGCCGGCAGGAAGTCCTGTCGGCGTGCTCTCTGCCTGCCATGTCTGGCCGTCGGAGGAGGTGAAAACCGACAACTGGAAACCGTTGTTGGCGATCATGACGAACTTTCCGCCCAGTTCCAACACACGTTGTTCGCTCTCGTCCTGCGGATAAATCATCGGTGTCAGTTGCGTCCAGGTAAACAAGTCCGGATCCGCCTGATGAACCGTTGCTCGGATTTCATAGACCTTGGTCGTTGTGCCGTCCGACGAAGTCAATGTCAGGTATATCGGCTGTTTCGAGAAGTCTATGGTGTCCAGTCCCGTCAGCACCAGACTGGTGTCAGGGGTCTGCAAGCGGGCTGTTCCGACCGCCACTTCAAACGTGAATCGCGGCACGACACGTTCGAGCGAAGTGCCGTAGCGGATGGAGTCTTTGTTATAGACCAAACCGGTGTCGATACGTTCTTCGATGGTGAATACCGCTTCCGCCAAACCGGGCATCGAGTCGTTCTGGACAAACGAAAAAGCGGACAGTTTTGCCACGGATGACTTGGTGGTATTCGTATTGCTCGAACTCTCACAACTGACCATACCCACCATCAACAGGGGCAAAAATATATTCCATATGTGCGTCTTTATGTTCATTCTTCCGAAAAAATAAACGTTTTTATAAAAAAATAAACTTTCAACTTTCAACTTTCAACTTTTTTTTGTACCTTTGCAGCAAATTTTAGTAATTATGCTATTCGAAGGTTATATTCATGATTTCAAAGCGTGGCTCCCATGGAACCGCGAGAGCAAGGAAAAGCGTGCCTTGCGTGCTATCATCGAGCAGCGTCGTCGCGTGATGACCAAGGAGCAGGTGGCGAAGGACTCGGCGGCTGTTTTGCGTCAGATCGAGGCGTCGCCTCGTTTCCAGCAGGCGAAAGTCATCATGCTCTATTATCCCGTTCACAACGAGGTGGATCTGCGTCCGCTCCTCGAGAAGTATTACCACGAGAAGACGATGCTTCTGCCTGTCACCCATCGCCATTATATGGAGGTGCGTCCGTACGACGGCGAGGATATGATGCGTCGCGGCCATTTCGGAGTGCCCGAACCGCAGACCGAGCGTTACAGCGGGCATATCGATATGATCTTCGTTCCCGGTGTCGCTTTCGACCACCATCGCAACCGTATCGGTCGCGGAGGAGGCTATTACGACAAGTTCCTGCGTCGTCATCCGCGGGCGTTCCAGGTAGGTGTCTGCTACGACTACCAGCTCAAGAACAAAACCATCCCGCACAACCTGCTCGACCGCAAGGTGGATCGTATCATCACGCCTTCCCGCAAGATCAGCCACTGATTTACCAGAGCGTCTGCTCTCGCGCACGCTGGCGTTTCAGCTCCAAGTCGGTCAGCGCCGACAGTTCTTTCTCGCCGCGGCGGTAGTAGTAGATCACGCCGTACTCCTTGCAGCGGCACATACGCTCGTAGGGCAGCAACTCGCGGAAGTGCTCTTCCACTTCGTCCCAGATACGCAGAATCAGTTCGTCCGCCTCTTTGCGGAAACCTTCCAGGTCGCCTTGCACGCGGATGGTGTTCTGCTTGTGGAGCGCATGGTTCACCTGATGCTCCTTAAATATGTCATAGTACACTTGCACCTTCGTGATCGGCGGGTTGTATATTGCAAATCCGCCCATCGAGGTGCGCTTTTTTTCTCCGTCAATGATTCGTTGTCCCCATTCCAGGATGTCTTGTTCGGTCGTCAGATCCGGCACGACGCGGCTTTCCAGGTCCAGCCCGTACAGCGCAATCTGCTCTTTCTTTATCTCGCCGCGGATGATGGCCAGGTTGAGCACCTGGATGAAATGCGAGATATACATGCGGGCGTTCTGCACGATGTGGCGGTACTTCTTGTTGGCAGCCACTTTCGAACGGCAGTTGTCGCGGTATTGCGTCACCATCGTCTCAAAGTGCATCAACTGCCGTTGCGCATCATTCAGCGTACGGTACGAGAGTGCCTGATTGCTGTAATCGGCATCGGCGGCACGCTTCACGGCCGTCTGCAGGGCATATAGCCGCGCCTGATCCGTATTCGGTAAACGTCTGTAAGGCATCTTGTTATTTACGATTTAATCATTTACCATATTGTTCATTTATTCCGGGTGGAAAGCCTTTCCGCGAGCGCACGCAGCCTTTCGCTTGCCTCGTTCTGCGGAAGCGTTTCCAGCAGCCGCAGGGCTTCCATGGTATGTTGCGAAATTGCTTCTTCAGCCGCCCGGCGCACGCCAAGTTCGTCGTACAACGCTGTTACGCCGGCTATCTTCTCCTGTCCGGCATCGTGCCGGAGCCATTCTTTCAGGCGTGCTTTCTGCTTCGCGTCTGCGATGTCCCGTGCCGTGAGCAGCAGATAGGTCTTCTTGTTGCAGCATATGTCGCCGCCGATGGCTTTGCCGAAGGTGGCAGGGTCGCTATAGACGTCCAGCAGGTCGTCCTGTATCTGGAACGCCAAGCCGAGATGGATGCCCAAGTCATACAGCGTCTGTTGCTCCTGTTCCGTGGCACCGGCGATGTAGGCACCCGTGCGCAGGGCATTGCCAAGCAGCACCGAGGTCTTCAGCCGGATCATCTCGATATATTCGTCTATCCGCACATCGTCACGCCGCTCAAAATCCACGTCATACTGCTGTCTCTCGCATATCTGAGTCGCCATCTCGTTGAACCAGCGTAAGGTACTTAGTACTTTGTCACTTGGTACTTGTGCGATCAGCTTATAGGCTTCTATCAGCATCTGGTCGCCCGACAGAATGGCGGTGTTCTCGTCCCATTTGATGTGTACGGTCGGTCGGCCGCGGCGTACCGGCGCATGGTCCATCACGTCGTCATGCAGCAGGGTGAAGTTATGGAATATCTCTAGCGCCAAAGCTGCCGGCAGCACGTCTTCTTCCCGTCCTCCGAACATGCGGCAAGCCGTCAGAGCCAGTTGCGGACGCACGCGTTTGCCGCCCGCCGACAGGGTATATCCTATCGGCTCATACAGTCCTTTCGGCTCCCGCTTCCAGTCCAACGATTCTATGGCTTCATTGATATCAATCATTCTGACTTGATTAGGTAATTCAGTCTTTGTTCTATCAGCGCAGCGGTCTTTATTCTATCAGGCGCAGCCGGTCTATTTAAATTTATTCTCGATTATATCCTCCATCACATCCCTGATATCCAGTCCGGCGGCACGTACTTGCTGCGGGATGAAGCTGGTCGGCGTCATGCCCGGTGTCGTATTCACCTCCAAGAGGTTCAGTTGCACATCCTCCTTTGTACTTTGTACTTTGTCACTTGGTACCTTCGTAATGATCCAATCCACCCGGATGATGCCGTTGGCGCCGATGATGTCGTACAGACGCAGCGTCTCGGCTTGTATCTTGTCGCGCACCTCGTCGGGAATGCGTGCGGGCGTGATCTCATCCACTTGGCCTTTGTATTTGGCGTCGTAGTCAAAGAACTCGTTGTGCGTCACCACTTCCGTCACCGGGAAAGCCACGGCTTTGTCTTTGGTCTTATATACGCCGCAGGTCACTTCCGTTCCTTGCATGAACGACTCGCATATCACCTCGTCGCCTTCCTTGAACGCACGCTCGATGGCAGGGTAGATATCTTCTACGGTCTTCACCTTGGTGCAACCGAAACTGCTGCCGCCGATGTTGGATTTGATAAAGCAGGGCAGACCCAGCATCTCGGCAATCTTCGGCGCGTTCGGCCATTTCTGACCGGCACGCAGCATCATGCTGTTGGCGATATGAAAACCGAAATACGACAGGTAGTGGTTGCAGGCGTACTTGTTGAACGTCAGCGCAGCAGCCAGCACGCCGCAGCAGCTGTAGGGCATACCGATCATGTCCAGATAGCCTTGCAGCACGCCGTTCTCGCCCGGAGTTCCGTGTATCGTGATGTACGCGAAATCGAATGTATGCTTCACGCCCCCGCGCGTAAAAGAAAAATCATTCTTGTCGATGGGGTATGAATTGTCCATTGTCCATTGTCCATTGTCCATTTCTACTGCGCGCCAATTGGTACCGCGCAGTAGAACGACTGTGGTGTCGTACTTTTCGGGGTTGATAAAGCTTTGTAATCCGGCTGCGGAACGAAGGCTCACTTCGTATTCCGAACTGTCGCCGCCGGCGACGATAGCTATGTGTTTTTTCCTGTTCATTGTCTCTTTTGCCAAAATCGGCTGCAAAGGTACAAAAAAAATCGCACATGTGCAAATTTATGTGCGATTTTTTTTGCAGACCGGCTCTTTTAGAGCCTGATAGACCGTTTCACTAATAGACCGTTGTACTGATAGACCGGCACTTGTAGTGCCTGATAGACTGATTCAGTATTCGTGACGATGCATACTCAGTCGATACTCTATCAGCCGAAGGCGGTCTATACTCTATCAGCGTAGCGGTCTAACAAATTGCTTTTACTGGCGCAATTTGTCATACTCGTCGTTGAAGACGAACTGATACAGCGTCTTGAACTCGTGCTGTGCCTGGAAGGCAGCCTTGTCCTGCTGGATCGTCGAAGCGTTCTTCAAGCGGACGCGGGT
>JAFPJV010000050.1 GCA_017425065.1 Paludibacteraceae bacterium | reverse complement strand
GCGCCCGCACTGGCAAAAGCAATATCGACGCCTCGGAAAGCGTCGTCATGTTGGAGCAATCGTACAACGTGTTCTTTGCCCCGGAAAGTATAAGTCTGTCCTGCGCTGCGTTGAGAGCCGAACAGCCTTAGTTCGGAGATAGGAAACTGCCGCTGTTCGAGAACACGCAGCAGTTCCTGTCCTACGGCGCCGGAGGCGCCCACGATGGCAATGGTCATGCTCGTAACAATCAATGATTAAGCGAGCGACACAATGACATCAGCCTCAGCCTCGCTGAAGTTCAGCTTGCCTTCGCGAGCCAGCCAGCCCAATGCCAGAAAGAGTTCTTCGTTCTTCAGTTTGGTGGCTTTCTTCAAAGCCTTCAGTGCCAATGCACCGTTCTCGAGAGCAGCCCATACCAGACCTGCGTTCTCGCCGATTTTTGCTACATTCATAATTCTTTTAAAAAAACCTTAAATTAAACAAACTATTATATTATGAGTGCTTTTTAGGGGCACTCCTCCCATTTCTTGAATATCAGACACGCGTTATGTCCGCCGAATCCGAACGTGTTGGTCAGCGCATAGCGCAACGCACGCTTCTGGGCTTTGCCGAAGGTGAAGTTGATGCGGTAGTCGATCTGTTCGTCTTCGTCATCGTCGGAGTGGTTGATGGTTGGCGGTACGATGCCTTCTTTGAGTGCCATGATACATGCCAGCGACTCTACGGCACCTGTCGCACCAATCATATGACCGGTCATCGACTTCGTCGAGTCCAAGTTCATGTCATAGATATGCTCGCCGAACACGTTGTGAATGGCTTTCAGCTCGGCAATGTCTCCCAGCGGCGTCGAGGTGCCGTGGGTATTGATGTAATCAATCTCTTTCGGCTCTAATCCGGCATCCATGAGCGCTAATTGCATGACGCGTTGTGCACCTTTTGCGTCCGGATCGGGAGCCGTCATGTGATAGGCATCCGAGGTCATTCCCTCGCCCGCCATCTCGGCGTATATCTTGGCTCCGCGCGCCTTGGCATGCTCGTAATCTTCTAAGATGAGGCACGCAGCTCCTTCGCTCAGCACAAAGCCGTCGCGCGACTTAGAGAACGGACGGCTCGCTCCTTGCGGATCGTCGTTTCGTGTCGAGAGAGCGTGCAGCGAGTTGAAGCCGCCGATGCCCGTATAGGTGATGTCAGCGTCTGCTCCTCCCGTTAGAATCACGTCGGCATGGCCGAGACGGATCTGGTCAAAGGCTTGCGCGATGGCGTGCGAGGACGAGGAACATGCGGTACTTACCGAGAAACTCAGTCCGCCCAAGCCGAACAAAATCGATATCTGTCCGGCAGCGATACTCGGAATACACTTGGGAATCATGAACGGGTTGAAACGCGGAACGCCGTCGCCCTTGCCGAAGTCGATACACTCCTGCTCGGTCGTACGCAAACCGCCCATGCCCGAACCCCAAACCACACCGATGCGGTCGCGATCCACCTTCTCCAAATCCAAACCGGAGTCGTCGAGTGTCTCTTTGGTAACCCATACCGAGAACTGCGCATAGCGGTCCAGCTTCCGGACTTCTTTGCGGTCAAGCAGAGGGGTAGGGTCGAAATTCTTCACTTCGCCGGCAAACTGCGTCTTGAACAGACTGGCGTCAAAGGCCGTGATAGGAGCTATTCCGCTCCGTCCTGCCACCAGCGACTCCCACGTCTCGCGCGCGCTGTTGCCCACGGGCGTGAGCGCGCCTAATCCTGTTATAACAACTCTTCGTAGTTGCATCTCGTTCTGTTTGTAATAAAACATAAGTTTACGAGTTTGCGGGGCCCCGCAAACTCGTAAAGTAGTGATTCGTACAGCGTTTTAGGCTTGAGCGTTCTTGATATAATCAATTACATCACCAACGGTGCTGATCTTCTGCGTATCCTCATCGGGGATGGAGATCCCAAACTCCTTCTCAAACTCCATTATCAACTCTACAGTGTCCAGAGAATCAGCATTTAAGTCTGCCTGGAAACTGGCTTCGGGGGTTACTTGCGACTCCTCTACGCCCAGCTTATCAACAATGATAGCTTTTACTTTCGATTCAATTTCTGACATAATCGTATATTCTTTAGTTTTTTATTGAGTTCAACTGAAAAAGCGTGCAAAATTACTACAAAAAAATCAATTGTGCAAATATTTTGGCAAAAAAATGCAAATTGTCTATCCCAACTAACAAAATCCATGGCTTCGACCTTTTTTATTTGCATATGTGAAAATAAAGTAGTATCTTTGTGCCGTATAACTGAAAATCAGACTTCATTATGATAGATCAGGAGGAAATTCCGCGGCGAAGGGACATGCGTGACGTGCTGACGTTTACGGTCGATCCGGCGGATGCAAAGGATTTTGACGATGCCTTGAGTTTCGCGCGCATGGAAGACGGCACGATGCAGATAGGCGTGCATATTGCCGACGTGACACATTACGTCAAGCCCGGCAGCAAGACCGACAACGAGGCGTACGAACGCGGTACGAGCACCTATCTCGTCGATCGTGTCTTGCCGATGTTGCCCGAAGAATTGTGCAACGACTTGTGTTCCCTCAAGCCGAATGAGGACAAACTGTGTATGTCTGTCATCTTCCTGATGACGGATAAAGCGGAGGTCTTGAAACACAAAATCTGCCGCACGGTAATCCGCTCCGACTATCGGCTCAATTACGACGAGGCGCAAGCAGTTATTGCTGCCCAACACGAAAACGACACGAAAACGACACGAAAACGACACGAAAACGAACCGAACCTTCACCATGACATGATAGAGGCAATTGAGACCTTGAACCGCTTGGCACTCCTGTTGCGTGCCGAACGGTTGGCAAAGGGAGCATTGGCTGTTGAACAGGATGAGATGCGCTTCCGGCTGGATGATAAGGGACATCCTGTGGAAATCTATTTCGAGCAACCGAACGAAGCGCACCATCTCATCGAGGAATTTATGCTGTTGGCAAACAAAACGATTGCTGCAACAGCCGGTAATCGTCCGTTTGTCTATCGCGTACACGACAAGCCGAACGAAGAGAAACTGGCTGATTTGGCGGACTTTAAGCATAGAATGGGAGATAAAGCCTTGCCGAACGTAATAGAGATGCTCACTATCCGGGCGATGGCAAAAGCCGTCTATTCTACCAAGAATATCGGCCACTATGGTCTCCGGTTCGACTATTATACCCATTTCACTTCTCCGATACGTCGCTATCCGGATATGATCGTTCATCGTCTGGTCAGCAAGTATATCCTGACGGGAAAGGGCGATACATGGCCTGTCGAGATTTTGGAGAATATGTGTGTGCATCTGAGTGAGATGGAGCAGGAGGCGCAGCAAGCGGAAAGGGATTCGATAAAGCATTTCCAGGCGATGTGGATGCAAGATCATATCGGCGAGGAAATGGATGGCCATGTCTCGGGTGTGACGGAATTTGGTATGTTTGTCCAGTTGGACGAGTCGCGTTGTGAAGGCATGGTTCCTGTCGCGAAGATTTGCCCCGGCGATTATATGATGTTGGACGAGAAGAACTACCGCCTCATAGCTGCCGAATCCGGTAAGACATATACATTGGGCGATCCGGTGCGCGTGAAAGTGGTGAAAGCAGACATAGAGCGGAATCTGATAGACTTTGAAATAGTAGGATAGATTACGAGATAATAAACCGCCGAAAAAAACAGAAGGACGTCTCCCGACGTCCTTCTGCCCCATTATGAAAAAAATATTTTTATTTTTTGCGACGGTTTGTTGCGGAGGATGGGATCGAACCACCGACCTTCAGGTTATGAGCCTGACGAGCTACCACTGCTCTACTCCGCGATATAGCACCGTTTTTTCAAACGGGACTGCAAAAGTACTGCTTTTTTTTGATATATGCAAATTTTTCGGTCAAAAAAGATGTTTTTTTCGTTAAATTTGATATTTTTTGTTGAAATCAACCTACGCCGCCTTCCAATGTGACTTGCAGAAGCCGCTGTGCCTCAACGGCAAATTCCATCGGCAGTTTGTCCATAACTTCCTTGGCATAACCGTTGACAATCAGGCCGACGGCATCTTCTGTCGGAATGCCGCGTTGCCGGCAATAGAAGAGTTGGTCTTCGTTGATTTTGCTGGTCGTAGCTTCGTGTTCGACGGTAGCTGTCGGATTCAGTATCTGCATGTCCGGGAATGTGTGTGCGCCGCAACGTGAACCGAGCAGCAGCGAATCGCACGAACTGTAGTTGCGCGCATTTTCCGCGTTGCGTCCCATGCGGACTAATCCGCGATAGGCGTTCTGGCTCTGACCGGCAGATATACCTTTACTTATTATGCGCGAGCGCGTGTTACGCCCGATGTGGATCATCTTGGTGCCCGTATCTGCTTGCTGGTGATTGTTGGTGACGGCTACGGAATAAAACTCCGCACTCGAATTGTCGCCGCGAAGAATGCACGACGGATATTTCCAGGTGATGGCAGAACCCGTTTCCACTTGCGTCCATGATAGACGTGCATTCTCGTGGGTAATGCCGCGTTTGGTAACGAAGTTATAGATACCTCCGCGCCCTTCTTTGTCGCCCGGATACCAGTTCTGCACGGTCGAGTACTTCACTTCCGCATCTTTATGAACGATAATCTCCACAATGGCGGCATGGAGTTGGTTCTCGTCGCGCATCGGAGCCGTACAACCCTCTAAATAACTCATGTATGCACCTTCGTCGGCAATGAGCAGCGTGCGCTCAAACTGCCCCGTCTTTCCTGCGTTGATGCGGAAATAGGTGCTCAGTTCCATCGGGCAGCGGACGCCTTTGGGTATATAGACGAACGATCCGTCGGAGAATACAGCCGAATTGAGAGCGGCATAGTAGTTGTCGGATGGCGGCACAACGGAACCTAAATATTGGCGCACCAGTTCAGGATGTTCGCGCACGGCTTCGGATATGGAGCAGAAGATGATACCTTTCTCTGCCAGCGTCTCGCGGAAAGTGGTCTTGACCGACACCGAATCCATGACGGCATCTACGGCCGTGTTGCCTAACAGCGCGTCACGTTCCTCAAGCGGAATGCCTAACTTGTCAAAGGTCTTCAGTATCTCTTCATCTATCTCTGTCTCGGCTCTCGACTCTTGACTCTTGACTCTTGACCTCGGCGCAGCATAATATGAAATGGCTTGCAGGTCGATGGGAGGGATGTCCAGGTGCGCCCACGTCGGCACGGGCATGGTCTGCCATTTGCGGAAGGCTTTCAGCCGAAACTCCGTCAGCCACTCGGGTTCTTCCTTTTTCCGGGAGATAAGCCGGATGACATCTTCGTTCAGACCAGCAGGTATGACGTCGGTCTCCACGTCGGTCGTGAAACCGTACTTGTACTCCTGAGAGGTGATATCCTTGATAACTTCGTCCATGAATCTTCTGTTTTTCAAATCAAAAAAGTCACTCTTGCGGGAGAGTGACTTTTTTGGAGGCCGGTAGCGGAGTCAAACCGCTCTATACGGTTTTGCAGACCGCCGACTAAATCGCTCATCCAACCGGCCTGAGTCGCGTTAGCGAACTTTCCTTGTTTCAGTAAAGCGGCTGCAAAATTACTGCTTTTTTTTCATATACGCAAATTTTTTGAGTGATTTTTTTCAAAAAAGCAGTTTTTTACGGAGGTTTAATGGCAAAATCAAGAAAAAAATGTGTCTTTTTGATTTTCCTTACGCGGAATTTGCATATGTCAAAAAAAAGCAGTACTTTTGTGCCCGAATTTTTAATTATAGGAAGAATTATGCAACGCTATTTGATTCTGGCCGAAGATGGCGAACGTACGTTAATCCCCGAAGTGGAGAAGGCGCTCGGGTGCTCTCTTGCTGATTACAAGGTAATTGTCACAGGAGTTGGGGCAGTAAATGTCATTCGCTCCCTTTCCGGCTTGGAGCGTGATGCCGAGTTGCTCAATATCGGTCATGCCGGTAGTGCCAATTTCGAAATCGGCTCGCTTGTCGAAGTGACGGAGGTGCGCCTCAATCATCCGAATGTCACCTATCCCGAACCAGCACTACCTCTTTCCACTTTCGGTCCTCAGTCGTCTGCGCTCATTAGGGCTGTCTGCTATACCAATTGCGACTTTGTTTTGGCGTCCGACTATACCGACTGTGTCTTTGACATGGAGCTGGCGTTTATGGCCTCCCTCGGTTTCCGCCACCTCCATAGTATCAAGCATGTCAGCGACAATCTCTCGCTCCATGCCTATCGCGAGAAAGCCTCCGGTGTCGCACCCGCCTAAAAAGATATTCTTTATTCTTTAATCTTTATTCTTTCTCCCATGACGCAAGTCATATTAAAACCTCATAAGGAGGAATCGCTCCTCCGTTTTCATCCCTGGGTATTCTCCGGTGCGGTGGCACGTGTTGTCCTTGACCCGGATTATCCCGCTGATGCGCCTCGCGAGGGCGATGTCGTGCAGGTGCGTTCCGCTGACGGCGATGTCCTCGGAGTCGGACATTGGCAGGTCGGCTCTATCGCCGTGCGTATCCTGGCTTTCGGAGTGGAGACGCTTCCGGCGGATTATTGGCAGACAAGTATTGCGGCGGCTTATCGCGTACGCGAAACGCTTGGACTTGTCCGCCCGGATAACAACACCTATCGCCTTGTGCATGGCGAGGGCGATTTCCTGCCCGGACTCATTGTGGATATTTATGCCGATACGGCTGTCGTCCAGGCGCATTCTGTCGGAATGCATTGTGCTCGCCACGAAATAGCGAAGGCGGTCTTGGATACGGTGCCGGCGGTACGCAATGTCTATTACAAATCCGACGACACCTTGCCTTTCAAGGCAGAGATTTCCGGAGACAAGACAGGTTGGCTTATCCGCCATTCGGATTGTTCCGAGAACGCGGACACTTCCGAATTCTGGTCTTCGGAAAACGGTCTTCAGTTCCGAATTGACTGGCTCCGTGGCCAGAAGACGGGCTTCTTTATCGACCAGCGCGAGAATCGTGCGCTCGTTGAGCGTTATGCTCGGGGCAAGGATGTGCTTAATATGTTCTGCTATACGGGAGGCTTCTCGCTTTATGCCCTTCGGGGTGGGGCGCGTTCTGTCGATTCGGTGGATGTCAGCCGCAAAGCCATAGACCTCGTCAATGTCAATGTGGCGCGCAACTTCCCCGACGACCCGCGCCACCATGCCTATGCCGCCGATGCCTTCGATTTCCTTAATGAGAAAATCATAAACCATAAATCACAAATCATAAATTATGATTTGATCATCCTGGATCCTCCTGCTTTTGCCAAGCACCGCGATGCCGTTCGCAATGCTTTGCGTGGCTACCAGCGCATCAATGCCAATGCGATTCGCAAGATCCGTCCCGGAGGCATACTCTTTACCTTCTCTTGTTCGCAAGCGGTTGACAAAGAGGCGTTCCGTTTGGCCGTTTTCAGCGCTGCCGCCCAGGTCGGACGACGCGTGCGGATCCTTCACCAGTTGCACCAGCCGCAGGATCATCCGGTCAATATTTACCATCCCGAAGGGGAGTATCTCAAGGGTTTGGTACTCTTTGTGGAGTAAATTTCAATATGTAGTTGGCAAATTGTATATTATTTTTGTTCGTTTGAAAAAAATGTTGTACTTTTGCAGTCCGTTTGAAAATAGGATATTTGGATAATGAAAAAATCGCTACTTTTTTTAGGTGTTGTGCTGTGCTTTATGGCATGCATCAAGGAGCAGAAACCTGAACCTGCTGAACTGTTGAATGATTTTGTGGCAAATACGGATTCCGTATGTGCCGGTCAGGTGCTTGGCGACGAGAGTAATGCAACCACCATTACTTCTGTTTCTTATGCGGATAGCACCTTGCTTTTTGCATGCTCGCTCAGCGAGGATGCTGAGATTGAATTGGAGCTGCTTGAGGCTACTGCGGAAGAGAATCTCCTCCCGGAAATCGAACGGCAGGTTGATGAAATCCTCTCCGATTCCTTGATGGCGGCTGACCATCCTCAGGTGCTCGAACTACTCAAGGCCGAGCAAACGAAAGTCGTCTATCGCATCGCAGATGCCGAGGGAAAATCCTTCGATTTACTGGCAAAACAGTACTAATCTGACGCAAAACTGCTTTTTTTCGGCAAAAAATTTGCATATTCCGATTAAAAGTAGTACCTTTGCACGCTTTTTCGCGCGTTACGCGCAAAAAGATATTGTTTTTTAATTACTAATTATTAATTTAATTCTCATTTATGTTAAATCATTACGAAACCGCTTTCGTGTTAACTCCCGTTTTGTCTGAGCCACAGATGAAGGAAGCGGTAGACAAATTCGAGAATCTTCTCAAGGAGAACGGTGGCACCGTTCTGAACCGTGAGGAGTGGGGTATGCGCAAGCTCGCTTATCCTATCCAGGGCAAAACCACCGGCTTCTACTGCCTCATGCAGTTCGACATCGAGCCGGCATTCATCGCTAAGTTTGAGACAGAATTGTGCCGTGACGAGCGTATCATCCGCTTCCTCACCACACGTCTCGACAAGTATGCTTTTGAGTACGCTGAAAAGCGTCGTAACCATTCTAAAAAAGAGGAGGCTTAATTATGGCACAGAACAATGAAATTCGTTATTTGACCCCGCAGACCAAGGGCCAGCAGAAGAAGAAATACTGCCGCTTCCTCAAGAGTGGAATTAAGTATATCGACTACAAGGATCCTGAGTTCCTCAAGAAGTTCCTTAACGAGCAGGGTAAGATTCTGCCCCGTCGCATTACCGGTACCTCGCTCAAGTATCAACGCAAGGTTGCACAGGCTGTCAAGAAAGCACGCCATCTGGCGCTTCTGCCTTACGTGACCGACCTGATGAAGTAAGTATTAACCCATTTTAAAGAAAGGAAACAATCATGGAAGTAATTCTGATTCAAGACCTGGCTAATCTGGGTTTCAAGAACGATATCGTTAAGGTAAAAGACGGCTATGGCCGCAACTATCTGCTCCCGCAGAAGATTGCTATCATTGCCAACGAGACCAATCGCAAGCAACTCGCAGAGAACCTCCGTCAGCAGGAGCACAAATTGGCTAAACTGTTGGCCGACGCCCAGGCACTCGAGGCTCGTCTCCAGGAGACTGTAGTGGAACTCAAGGTGCGCGCCAACGAGGATGGCAAGATCTTCGGCGCTGTTACTACCGCTGCTATCGCCGAGGCGCTGCAGGCACTCGACATCAATGTGGATAAGAAGGTAATCACGATTCCCGAGCCTATCAAGGAGTGCGGCGAGCACCTCGCACAGGCACGTCTCCATCGTGACGTTAAGGCAGATATCAAACTCAATGTTGTCGCTGAGTAATTGTTTAACAGATTAAAAAGGAGAAAATTGTTATGAAGCAAGGAATTCATCCCGATAACTACCGCGTTGTAGTTTTCAAAGATATGTCTGACGGTACTCAGTTCTTCAGCCGCTCCACCGCTGCTACCAAGGACAGCATCACCATCGACGGTGTAGAGTATCCGCTCATCAAGCTCGAGATCTCCAACACTTCGCACCCGTTCTATACAGGTAAGTCGAAGCTCGTGGATACTGCCGGCCGCGTGGACAAGTTCATGTCGCGCTACGGCAATCGCAATCGCAAGTAATCATTGCGAATACTACGGGCGGGCATTATGTCCGCCCGTATTGTTTTACTTTGCTTAATCGGAATACTCCGAATAATCAGAAAAATCAGAATATTCAGAAAAATTTTAATATCATGAACAATACCTCTCTCTGGCGCGCCCTCGGACGCAACCTCCTTCTCTCAATCCTCATGTTCGGAATCTTGTTCGGACTACTCTGGCTGGCGGAAATCATTTTCCCCTCGGTTACACTTCTGAAATGGAATGATGCGGCTTGGTGTGTCGGCGTACCGGCCAGCATTATCGGTGTGGCGTATATTCTCACTATCCGTGACCCGCAGAACTTCACCGGTTTCTTCGCCGGTATCGTGATGTCGGCGCTGCTCGGCGTACAATTTACGCTACAGAAGAACTATGATAATACCTTTCTCTATTTCTTCGTCTTCATCCCCTTCCAGATGATGTCGATCTACAAGTGGAGCCGCAAGAAAGACGACGGTGGTGCCAGTTTCGAACCCAAATTCCTCGATATACCCCGTTTCTGGCTGTCGATATGCATTGGTATCGCTGTGACGGCGGGTGACTATTTTGTTCAGACCTTCATCCTCCAGCAGAACAATTTGACGGATAATGTTGCTACTAAATTGTGCTGCGGTCTAATGATTTCATCCTCGTTTCTTGCAAACTACTGGTTGATTTATCGTAAAACAGATTCCTGGCTCTATTGGTTTATCTATAGCGTAGCGGGTATTGTCTTCTTTATCATTATCGGCAATATGTTCTCGCTCGTGCTCTTCTGCTTCTTCCTTGTCATCAACTCCATGGCGGGAATAGCATGGATCCGCGATACAAAACCGGAATACTACTTCTGGGC
>JAFPJV010000049.1 GCA_017425065.1 Paludibacteraceae bacterium | reverse complement strand
CATTATAGGCATTGCATTTGATATGGACATCAAAAAGCATTTCAACCGTGCTTTTCCAACGGTGGAAATTACTCTCCGGAAGATAGTCCTGTTTGTACTCGTTTGCGGACGAGTGCGCCCATTTCTCGTCTATCGCTGCGCGAGAAATAGGACCGCGTGCGATGGTGTTCAACAGCCAAATATAGCAGTTGAAAAGATAAGCAGTTGATGATTTAAGTTTTTTCTTCGTTTCCATGTGAGTTAAATTTTTCGGCTGCAAAATTACTGCTTCTAACTCCCGCAAAGTGAAAGACCATGCAAAATTACACAAAAAAAATGACATACACAAAAAAATCTGCACATTGTATGCAGATTTTGATGTTAAGCGTCAATAAACGCTGTGTTTAATATGTCTGCGACGCTTTGCGCCTAAAAATCGGTCAAGCTTCTTAGCCCCAAGGGGCACGATCTGAAAGTATGGGCCGATAGATTTTGATCGGTCATATATGGCCGATAGATCTGATTTTGACTTTCGACTATTTACTACAAATATTTGTGTACTTTCGGACGCCGCCTTGCTTCGCAATTCCCCCGAAATTACGTTCGCACATTCGAGCGAACAGCAAGATTTTTGGCAAAAAAAGCACGCTTATGCGAGCATAGACTACTTTTTTGCCAAAAATCTTGCATATTCCAAATATTTGTAGTACCTTTGCAGCCGATTTCAAATGAAAATATAGAATACTGAATAATATATGGCAAATTTTCAAAAACTAACCCCTCGTTCCGAGGACTATTCCAAGTGGTACAACGAGTTGGTGGTCAAGGCCGACCTCGCCGAGCAAAGTGCCGTACGGGGCTGCATGGTCATCAAGCCTTATGGCTACGCCATCTGGGAAACCATCCAGTCGGAGCTGGATCGCCGCTTCAAGCAGCAAGGCGTTAAGAATGCTTATTTCCCGCTTCTCATCCCAAAATCGTTCCTCAGCCGCGAAGCCGAGCATGTGGAAGGCTTTGCCAAGGAGTGCGCCGTGGTGACGCACCATCGTCTGAAGAACGATCCGAACGGCCGCGGTGTCGTCGTGGATGAAGACGCCAAACTGGAGGAAGAACTGATCATCCGTCCTACTTCGGAAACCATCATCTGGAGCACGTACAAGAACTGGATCTCGTCCTATCGCGACCTGCCTATCCTCTGCAACCAGTGGTGCAACGTCATGCGCTGGGAGATGCGTACACGTCTGTTCCTGCGTACCGCCGAGTTCCTCTGGCAAGAAGGACATACCGCCCACGCTACCAAAGAGGAGGCGGAGGACTATGCCCGTCAGATGCTCGACGTCTATGCCGACTTCGCAGAGAAAGTGATGGCTATCCCCGTCGTCAAAGGCGTCAAGTCCCCCAACGAGCGTTTTGCAGGGGCGCTGAACACCTATTGCATCGAGGCGATGATGCAGGACGGCAAGGCTTTGCAGGCCGGCACAAGTCACTTCCTCGGACAGAACTTCGCCAAGTCGTTCGACGTCAAGTTCCTGAGCAAGGAGAACAAACTGGAGTACGTTTGGGCTACCTCATGGGGCGTTTCCACCCGACTGATGGGTGCGCTCATCATGACCCATTCCGACGACAACGGATTGGTATTGCCGCCTAATCTGGCGCCGACGCAGGTGGTGATTGTTCCGATTTACAAGAAAGAGGATCAACTGGCTGCGCTGCTGGAGAAACTGAATCCTATTGCCGACGAGCTCCGGTCACTCGGCATCCGAGTCAAAGTGGATACCGACGACAAATACACGCCGGGTTACAAGTTCGCCGACTATGAGCTGAAGGGTGTGCCTGTTCGTCTGGCTATGGGCGGCCGAGACCTGGAAAACGGCACGATAGAGATTGCACGTCGTGACACGATGACCAAAGAGACAGTCAGCCTGGACGGCATCGTAGCACGTATTCAAGCCATGCTTGAGGATATCCAGCAGAATATCTACAAGAAGGCGTTGGATTTCCGTATTGCCAACACGCGCGAAGTGAACTCGTACGATGAGTTCAAAGAAGAGGTGAAGAAGGGCGGTTTCATACTGGCTCACTGGGACGGTACGCCGGAGACCGAAGAGCAGATCAAAGCCGACACCAAGGCTACCATCCGCTGTATCCCGCTGGCCGACCTGCCCGGACATCACAGCGAGCCGGGCACCTGCATGGTGACAGGCAAACCGTCCGCCGGACGTGTTGTTTTCGCCCTCTCGTATTGATATTGGCACGGATTTTGTTCGCTATTGGCTGTCAGCCGATAGTGCCTGGCGGTTGAATTGGATAGTACATGAAACGACTGCTCGTCATATTGATCGCTTTATCGTCGGTGAGCACACTCGTGCTCGCTGGCGATTTTTTGGATCGTGAGTTGGTGCATACCTACATGCGCTACGACCATCTGCCGGACGGCGACAGCATCATGCATATCTACCATCACGACGTCTATATCTATCCGCCGCTGAAATTCAAGAACAAGAAGCAGGAACGTTTCTACTGGCGCACCGTGCGCGACGTCAAGAAGACGCTGCCGTACGCGCGCAGCATCCGAAAAGACATGATTTACGCGGATCGCGAGATGGCCAAACTGGAGAGCGAACGCGAGCAGAAACGCTGGTTCCGACGCTATGAGCGGGAACTGTTTCACAAGTACGAGAAAGACTTCCGCGGCATGTACGCCAGCCAGGGACGCATGCTGATGTTGCTGCTTGACCGCGAATGCAATCACACCAGCTTCGAACTCATCGAGCACTACAAAAGCCGCTTTGCCGCCAACTTCTGGCAATTCATAGCCAAACTGTTCAAAAACGACCTGAAGGAAGAATACGAAGCCGAAGACAAGGACCGTATTACCGAACGGGTCATCAACCTTGTGGCAGCGGGTCAATTATAACAGATCCGCTTTTTTTATTGTATATCGTAGTTCAAGGAATTGGACAGTACTGTGCCCATACGTTTGCAGGCCGCCTTGGTCGCAAAGATGCTGCGGAAGAGTTGACGTCCGATGCCCGTTCTGCGGCAATAGTCCTCGTAGGTCTCGGTCTCAAAACGGATATCGTGCCGGGGATAACTCTGCGGCGTGATATTGATATAGGCAAACAGGGAAACCAAGTCCTGACGCGGATCGGTCTGCTCGGTTCCGGCGAAGCGGTCGATATTGATTTGCTCGGGGAAAAGGACGGTGATACCGCGTTGGCGACAACGCTCTGCCAAGGGGCGCACTACGCTGTCCAGACACTCGGACACATGGCTCAAATCAAAATTCCTGTAATCCGACTTGCCCACTTCGCGTACCGGACGCAGTTGGAGTTGGTTGATCGGGATGTCGGCAAACAAGCTGTCGAACTCGGCCAATTCGTCCACGTTGTCTGCGTTCATGGTATAGTTGACACGGATATTGAGTTTCGGAAAACGGGCTTTGACGTGCCGGATGGACTGCAGGAGCCTGAGAAAACCGTCATAGTCAGCCGTCTGCCCCATCAGCATGTTGTAGGTCTCCCGCCGGATGCCGTGCAGCGAGATGGTCAATTCGTCCAATCCGGCTTCCGTCAGCCGCAGCAAGTCATCCTCGGTCAGCCGCACACCGTTGGTGGTCATGGATATATAGGGAACGCCGTATTGTTTGCCCGCTTCCACCAATTGCAATGCACCCGCCAAATCCATCGTAGGTTCTGCACCGCAACCGATCTGAAGCTTCAGCGTTCGATGGAAGACAGAACGGGCGATACAGGAGATCTGTTCTTCGGTCAAGCGGCCGGTACGACGTTTCCGGCGCTCGTCCTCGCTGCTGAAATAGCACATGCGGCAACGGTAGTTGCAAACGAGCACAGTATCGATAAATACGCCCACATAGCGGCGACGCAACACGTGCATTGCCCAGAGAGCTGCCATCTTTGTTCGGCTTCCTCCGAAGCGGGAAAAACGCCGCAATAATGTATAAATGTCAACTGTCAACGATCCGGTCTTTCTGTTTTCTTCGTTTCCGTTTCCACCTTATTTGCCTTTTCCTCGCAAGATGACGCCGATGGTGAAAAACATGATTTTCAGATCCAGCAGCAGCGACATATTCTCCACATATACAATGTCGCAGTTGAGACGTTCCACCATTTTCTCTATCGTATCGGTATAACCTACGCGGATTGGACCCCAGCTGGTCAGTCCGGGACGCACTTTGTACAGCATGCAGTAGTAGGGTGCTTTCGCTGTGATTTGGCTGATAAAATAGGGTCGTTCCGGTCGCGGGCCTACAATGGACATATCGCCTCGGAGGATATTCCACAGTTGGGGCAATTCGTCCAGGCGGTACTTGCGCAGCCATCGGCCGAGCGGCGTGATACGCGGATCGTCGTCGTGTGTGATATGCGGCACGCCATCCGGCTCGGCATTGTCAATCATCGTCCGGAACTTATAGATGACAAACGGCAGTCCGTACAGCCCGATACGTTTCTGGCTGTAGATGACAGAGCCCGGCGAAGACAACTTGATTTGCAAAGATATACATGCCATCAGCGGAGAGAGAAGCACCAGCGATATGGCTGAAACCACGATATCAAACGCCCGCTTGATACATACCTCGCTGTCCGACATGTGCAATTCGGTGATGCGGATCAGCGAAGGCCTGTCGAGAAAACCGATACGTGCGGCACCGGTCAACATGTCATATACACGCGGCACAATACATATTTCGCACGAGAGAGGATACAACACAGAGAACAGGGTATAAAGGTCGCGGTCGGTGCATTGCTCGGGCAAGTCGATAATCACTTCCTCCTGCTCGCCGGCTTTCAGTTGCTCAGCCTCTGCCATGGAATGCACTACCTTGGTGCGCATGATGCCATGACGGCGGACGAGCAACGTCATACAGAGCCGCGGGATATAACTCAACGTGAACTGCAGTCCGAACAGCACGGCCAGCGACCACAAGTACTGACGGTAGTTCTCCGCCGGATCGTCGATGATGATGATAAAGAAGAACAGCAACGATATGATTCCCGCAGAAACAAACGTCTGGAGCAGTTCGCGTCCGAGCGATTTATGGAACACCCTCAGATAATAGCCGGAGAGATAATATATGCCCAAGCAAACCAGCGGATAAACTACCAGCGGATGCCAGAAATTAAAGGCCGGCACAAGCACGTCTTCCAACAGTTCCACACGGCCGTCATACACGATCCACCGGAAACCTAAAAAACAAAGCCACACCACTTCACTGCTGATGAAGTCTGCCAATAGATATCTTAACTGCTGTTTTCTTCTTGGGCTCATAACGATTCGTTCTTTACCGGCGGATAATCCGGAATGTTCCGTCTTGATTTAGTTTGATAATGCTGCTTGGCTGATGCGGTGTCCGGTCCTCGCGACGGAATTGGCACACATAATCCGCTTGTGCCAATATCTGCGGGTCTATCTCGTCGAAGAACCGGGCGGCAGGCTGTCCGCTTAGGTTGGCGCTGGTTGATACGATCGGTCGTTTCAATCGCTCGCAGAGTGCCCTGCTGAACGACTCCGACGTAATACGTATTCCTATCGATCCGTCATCCGCTATCAGGTTTTCCGCCAGGTTACGCGCCTCGGGATAGATGATCGTCAGCGGCTTCACCGTCTCACCTTCTGCATCGTCACAGCAGTTCAGCAACTCCCACGCCGTTTCCGGCACTTCGCGCACATAGCCTTGCAGCCTGCCCGGAGCATCCAGCAAGACGAGCATCGACTTGCTGTCCTCACGCTGCTTGATCTGATAGACACGCCGTACGGCTTCCGCGTTGGTGGCATCGCATCCGATTCCCCAGATCGTATCCGTAGGATAGACGATCACGCCGCCTTCACGCAGCACCGCAAGTGCCTGCTCTATGTCCTGTTTTTCATATCGCATCATGAGTCTTGAAGGAGTAGTATTTCTGGCCGAAGTAGGAAACGGCGACGGTTATCAGGGTGATGACCATCTTGCTTGGCGTCGGATACCAGCCGATGACCTCGACACACAGTTTGAGTCCGAAATAGTTGATAGCAAGGTTAATGGCAACGATAAGGATATAACGCATCAACTGCGTTCGCCATTCACCATTGTCCTTTGTACCTTGTCCTTTGTCACTTTGTACCTTGAACGTGACGTTTTTCTGTAGCCAGAATCCGGTAAGCAGGGTGATTGGAAAGACAATACACAGTGTCGCGATATGCGGAGTTAGGCAGAGTTGAAGATTTGAAGATTCGAAGATTTGAAGATTCAAATAAACCAAATCATGTCCGATAACAAAGTTATAAACGAGAAAATACAGTATCCAGTCAAGAACCATATTTCCTCCTCCGCAAGCAGCATAACGGAATAGCTGTTCAGACATCCATTTCTCAAATGGACGGTAGAAAAAATCAATTATTTTCGTTATTGTTTGCGCCAGTTTGTTCATAATTGGGTGCAAAGGTACTACAAAAATCGCATATATGCAAAAAAAAGAGAAAATAATTGCATATATCTTAAAAAAGTTGTAATTTTGCAACGTTATTGGAATTAGTAACTACCATTATTGAGATGAATACGATGGAAAAGTACGAAATCATATCCAATCGGCAGGAGCGCGTGCTGCGGTATTTGGACGAACACGGGATTGCATTCACGACGTACAATCATCCCGAAGGCAAGACTATAGAGGAAGCCAAACGCTGGTGGCACGACGACGGGAGTGTGCATTGCAAGAATATCTTCATGCGAAACCACAAGGGCGACCAACATTACCTTATCTGCTTCCCTTGCGACGATGATTTGGCGATTCATGATATAGAGCACTGGCTCAAAGAAGTCCTTGTCTCGCAAGGTCTTAAAGCTCCCGGCAAACTGTCTTTCGCCTCGCCCGAACGGATGATGCGATACTTGGGATTGGAACCGGGAAGTGTCAGTCCTTTCGGACTCATCAACGACACCGGGCACCATGTCATCCTCTTTCTGGACAGCCGGTTAAAGCAGGCCAAATCCCTCTCTTTTCACCCCAACGATTGTCGCGGCACGGTAGTCATCAGCCAAGCCGCTTTTCAGCAATACCTGTCATGCGTTGGCAACAAAGTTGAATATATAACAACCTGTTGATTATGAGCAAACAAGAAACATACCAAGCCCTCCTTCCGCAAATCGAATCACTCGTAGCCGGAGAGAAGGACGAGATTGCCAACATGGCAAATGTGGCTGCTGCGCTTCACGAGACTTTCAGCTTCTGGTGGACGGGATTCTATCGAGTTGGACGTCAAAACGGAACAGCGCCTGTAGAAAGCGTACAACTCGTCTTGGGCCCCTTTCAAGGACCTGTTGCGTGTACGCGTATTCCGTATGGCAAAGGAGTGTGCGGCACGGCATGGCAACGCGCTGAAACCGTCATTGTGCCCAATGTCCATGAGTTTGCCGGACATATCGCATGTTCGTCTGCCTCCAACAGCGAGATTGTTGTGCCCGTCATTCGCCACAACCAAGTCGTCGCCGTCCTCGACATCGATAGTACCGACTTCAACACCTTCGACGAGACAGACAAATATTATCTGGAACAAATTTGCTCGCGGATATAAATTTGCCATATTCAAACCATTTAACGCTACAAAATTACAGAAAATAATTCAATTATGCAAATTATTTTCTTTTTTTCTCGCGTATAAAATGGAAAATGATTTTTTAGTGAATCATTCTTTAAACGGGTGCGATTGCTTGTAGTCGTGGATGAGGGAATTGAATTTCCAAGCACGAACAGTGGTGTAGGTCTTGCCGTTGGAGGCGATATGATGAGCGGCCTCAAAGTCGGCTGCCAGTTGGGCTTTGGCCTCGGGAGAGGTTAGGCTTTTTAGTTGGGTGTTGGCAAATTTGAAGGCGGCGGAGTTCCATTTCTGCTTTGGAGATTGATTTTGCTGGTAGGTCTCGTCGCGCTCGCGATAGAAAGTTTTGCCTGTAACTCTGGACTGATAGAAATAGCCACGGCTGCGCCCGTCGGTTTTTCCGCGGAGCGTGTCGATGCCGGAAGATGTAATTACTTGTGACATAAATTTTTGGTTATTTCAGGGGTTAATTTTAGGATTAGTTTTGGGGTGTTTCGTGGAACCTACAGGTGCCCTACGTCAGCCCAGACTGTCGTTCGACCGTCGTTCCACTGTCGTTCGACTGTCGTTCCAGTCATTAAAAACGGTACAAAAGTACAACAAATTTTTGAGATACGCAAGAGAAAAGGAAAAAATGTATTTTTTATTTGTCCAAAATGGTCAAAAATGGGACAAAAAAACTATCCGAGGAGCGAACGTCTCGGATAGTTGAGCGGGTAGAAATATCGCTATGAGTTAGAAGTTCATACTTAAACCAAGTCCGTTTCCGGTATAATTAATATTTACCTCCATGAGTTTCTTTCCTTCGACATACAATGGAATTCCAACTATTGTTAGCGAAGCTCCAATAGGCAATAAGTAGTAACTCGTCTCTAATAATCGAGATTTTGTTGTCAAGCCTGTACCGTATTTGCTTACATTCATTGTATTTCCCGCGATGCATGTTGCTAAGCCCGCCACAAGGCACGGAACTCCCATTCCAAGAGACGTAGCTCCACTAACTTTTAGCGCCTTTCCAAGAGCAGTATTAGGATTGTTGGCAATTTCTTTGCGTTGAGCGGCTTTAATGTCTTCCGCTGTATGAATAACAATCTTGCCATCTTGTACTAGCAATTTGCCCTTATGAGGGAGTGTTCCGCTTTGAATTCGAGAAGCAGGTATAACTAATGGTTGTACGCCTCCATCTATAAGAAAAGTTACAGTTGAATCTGAAGCGTCAACTAGTGTTCCCTCCATGGTCTGACCTGTGTTCAATTTTAATGTACAATTTTGGGCATATACATTTACAACGAAAGCAAATGCACACGCAATCAACAGATAAATTTTTCTATTCATATTCATTATTGCAGCAGTTATATCCCATCGCCTCGTCGGTTTTAAAGAGTGATATTGTAAATGATTTTAAACACAAAAAAGTGCGAACTTTCGTTAATATTGGGTTATTCGGGCATCCACTCCCATACCATCCAATATATGCAGAAAGTCCACACTTACAGTGTGAACATTCGCTATATTTCGGAATGGTATTACAATTTTGTGGATGATTGAATAACTCCTCAATAAAGCAAACGCTTTTAATTAATGTAGCGCACACTTGCGCTTGTCATCCCATTTAACGTCTTAGATCTGACGGCCGGGAATTACGCTGGCGGCGGAGCGGTATTATAATGTCGTTCCTATCTCGTAAAGATACTCGGGAGCAAGGTCCGCTCCATTAGCCCATTCGATAGTAATCGGCGTAAGCGCGTATTGAATAAACTGTTCCTTATCGCGCAAAGCACCAAAAACCTCACCTTTCAGGTGCGGTTCTAAGTCAACTATCTTCTTAGCACCATCGCTAAACGTAAGCGCCAAGCGATAATCACCTTGATAATCTACATCTTTTACGCGTAACATAAAGGTATTATTTTAGAGGTTCTATTCTTCCTATTTGTTTGCCTTCTTGGGCATTTTCCCAGAGGGATAGTATTTCTTGTTCGTGCAAATCAATCCATTGATTAACTTTTGCAATAACTTTAGCAGGGGCTTGACCATCTACGACGCGATCCAATACGCTAATAGTGCATTCATAATCACCATAAGTAAAATGAACATGAGGAGGATTGTGATCTTTCCAATATAAGCAAATAATGATTCCGTAAAAACGACAAATCTCTGGCATAATGGTAATATTTACTGTTTCACGCTGCAAAATTACTATATTTTTGGCAATTATGCAAATAAAATACATATTTTTAGGGAAAAATTTTGTCAATTCAAAAAAAAGCAGTACTTTTGCAGCCGCAAAAGCCCGAATGGGTCTCCGAAGGAACAATCCAACGGGGCAAGTTTAACTAAAATCATCAATTAAATGGACGACTATCACGAACAGAATGCAACAAGTACGCGCCAAAAAATTTTTGGGTCAGCACTTTTTGACAGACCTGTCTGTCGCCCGGAGAATTGCTGATACCATATTTCCAGTCGAAAGTCAAAAGCCGAAAGTCGAAAGACAACGAGTTATTGAAGTTGGACCGGGTATGGGTGTTCTGACCCAGTTTCTGCTGAAAAATAAAGATATCGATCTCACGGCCATTGAGTTGGACCGCGAGAGTGTGGCATATCTCAAGGAGTGGTATCCTGAGTTGAAGTTGATAGAAGGCGACTTCCTTAAAATAGACCTGAACGAACTCTTTCCGACTGGCAGTTTCAACGTGATCGGCAACTATCCCTACAACATCAGCAGCCAGATCTTCTTCAAAGTACTGGAGTACAAAGACCGCATTCCCGTGTGCTCGGGCATGATACAAAAAGAAGTGGCCGAACGCATTGCTTCCAAACCCGGCAAGAAAGCCTACGGCATACTCTCCGTGCTGTTGCAGGCATATTATGATATAGAATATTTGTTCACAGTGGATGAACATGTGTTTAATCCTCCGCCAAAAGTCAAGTCGGCGGTGATTCGTCTGACGCGAAACCGACGAAGACAGTTGGGCTGTGACGAGTCGCTTTTCAAGAGCGTCGTCAAAACAGCCTTCAACCAACGACGAAAACAGATGCGGAACTCGCTGAAGACTTTGGTCGAAAGTCAAAAGCCGAAAGTCGAAAGCGAACGACTTGAATGGTTCTTCACCCGAAGACCCGAACAACTAACAGTAGATGAGTTCATAGAACTCACTACAATAATTGAAAATTTGAAAATTTGAAGATTATGTCGGAACTGAAAATATTCTATAAGGAAAACGAGAAAATAAAGGTGGCAAAGACCATCAACAAGCTCAAGGAACTGGATAAGAAAGATATTATCTGGATCGATTTGTTGGACGTAAGCGACAAGACGGAGGATACGCTCGAGGGCTTCCTGAAGATTGATATTCAGGAAGATGAAGAGATGGAGGAGATTGAGATGTCGTCCCGTTATATCCAGACAGACGACTCGATAGTAGCCAACTCCAACTTCCTCAAATCCAATTTCGAAGTGGAGCCTGTGAACTTTATCCTGAAGAACGGTATCTTGGTATCGATCCGGGATGTTGAACTCGAGAGCTTCAACGACACGGTCAAAAAGATGTTCGTCAATACGCGTAACTTCCCGTCCGGATATCATGTACTGGTGGCACTCATGGAGACACGTGTCGAGCGAGACGCTGATATGATAGAGGACACGACGGATATGATCACCAATCTGTCGCAACAAATCACCGCCGAGAATGACCATGTGGATGAAGACTTGCTCGTGCAAATCAAGGACTTGCAGGAAAAAGTAACCATCATCCGTCAGAACATCATGGATAAACAGCGCGTGATCAGCAACATCCTGAAGTGCGATTTCTTCCCGGAAGAACTCTATCCGCGTCTGACGATGATTATCAAGGATATCAATTCGCTGTTTGACTATACGCGTTTCGGTTTTGACCGTCTCGACTACCTCCAGGATACTTTCCTCGGTTTGGTAAACATCGAGCAGAACAAGATTATAAAGATATTCACGGTGATCAACATCATCTTCCTGCCGCCGACGCTTATTGGCAGTTTATATGGCATGAACTTCGACTTTATGCCGGAACTGCACTGGCAATACGGCTACGCTTTTGCACTCGGATTGATGGTACTTTCCGTTGTGATGATTCTGTTGATTTTCAGACTGAAAAAGTGGCTTTAACTATACTTGTTAACGAGTTATTAACAATTGTAAAAACCGAATGTTAATTTATGTTCAAAACAGGGAGATATTATCATCGTTTACTTTTTTATTAACATAAATTTTCAGCCGTAACAAACTGGCAATTATCTTATTACAATAGTTATTAACAATATTTACATACTATTATTATCATTAGAATTTTAAAAAAAATAAATAATTATAATGAATAAGGAGAATTTGGCGTCCGCTATCCGTCAGTTGTGCGAAGAAAAAAATGCCATTATTATGGCACATTACTATACACGTCCTGAGATACAGGATGTGGCGGATTTTATAGGTGACTCGCTCGCGCTCGCGCAACAAGCGACGCGCGTACATGCGGATATAATAGTAATGTGTGGCGTACATTTTATGGGCGAGACGATGAAGATTCTCTGTCCCGACAAGAAAGTGCTCATACCGGATATGGCTGCCGGCTGTTCGTTGGCGGACAGTTGCAAAGCCGAAGATCTCAAAAAGTTTATAGAATCCCAACGACAGGCTCTGTCCCGTAACGACCAACGACCAATAGTTGTGTCCTATGTCAACACTTCAGCGGATGTAAAGGCTTTGACGGATGTGGTGGTCACCAGTTCTAACGCCAAACATATAGTGGATCAGCTGCCGCAGGACGCAAAGATTATCTTCGGACCGGATAAGAACCTGGGCAGTTATATCAATTCTGTCACCGGACGCGAAATGATTTTATGGAATGGTGCGTGTCATGTGCACAGCCGTTTTTCGTTGGAGGCATTGTTGGAATTAAAGAAACAGTATCCCAACGCACCCGTTTTGGCTCACCCGGAATGCAAAGCCGTGATTCTCCTGCAAGCCGATAAGATAGGATCCACAAAAGCTTTGTTGGAGTTTACGAAGAGTTCGGCTGCCCGGCAGTTTATTGTTGTGACCGAGAGCGGTATATTGCATGAGATGCAGAAGGCTTGTCCTGACAAGGAGTTTATACCTGTTCCGCCGGAAGCGACCGAAGCCATAGGCTGCCATTGCAATGAATGTGAGTATATGCGTCTTAATACCTTGGAAAAACTGTATGCTTGTCTGCGTGACGAGACGCCTGAAATCCACGTTGAGCCATCAGTTGCTGAACGCGCATTACGACCTATTCAGCGGATGTTGGAGATGAGTTCATAAAGGTATCTATATAGCGGCATAACGTAGTGCGCGTACAATTCAGTTTGCGGGCTATTTTGGTTAACGAAACGCCGTTATTCAGTTCTTCGCGGATAAATGCTTCGCGCGTGTGGAGCGTATATTTTTCTTTATTGCTTCTACTTCCGAACGGACGGCCTAGATGTTGTCCTTCTGCGCGTTTTCTTGCTAAGGCTTCTTTTGTACGCTGGCTGATGAGGTTTCGTTCTATCTCTGCGGAGAGCGCAAAGGCAAAAGCCAATACTTTGGATTGAATATCATCGCCCAGACGGTAGCCGTCTTTTGTTGTCCAGATGCGCACATTTCGTTGCATACATTTTCCGAGTATTTCCATTACCATAAAGATACTTCTTCCCAGCCGGCTCAGTTCGCTGCAGATGATTATATCGCCGCTTTTGACCGTTCGAAGCAGTTTGCCCAAGCGGCGTTTTTTGTAGCTGCTCATTCCCGAAATGGTTTCCTCGATCCATCCATTGATCTGAATGTAGTTTTCTTTACAAAATTTTTCAATCTCATATCGTTGGTTTTCGACCGTCTGTTTGTCACTACTGACACGAATATATCCGTAAATCATAGCTTTTTTTATGCAAAGGTACAAAAAAATCGTGATATTTTGCATTTTTATTTGCATATATCAAAAAAAAGCAGTACTTTTGTCGTCGCTTTTGGAAAAAGAACTCAATCGAAATGCTAGCGAAGCGATATTTCGATTGAAGAGCGGAGGCCTCGAGGACTTTAGCAAATCTGTGATTTGGTTCGTGTCCGAGAGTGCCGAACGCGCGGCGGGATAGCTCAGCTGGTTAGAGCGCATGATTCATAATCATGAGGTCCCCAGTTCAATCCTGGGTCCCGCTACAAAGAGAACCACTCCTTACTAAGAGTGGTTTTTTTGTTTTATGATGTGGAAAGAAATTCTATATGTAGGTGCCGGCAGCTTCCTGGGCGGAGCGCTTAGGTACGCTGTCTCGCTGCTACTGAAATGTAGCGGCGGCTTTCCCTGGGCGACCTTCTCGGTAAATATGATAGGATGTTTGCTGATTGGTTTGCTTATGGGACTTAGTATGCGTCTGCCCAATATTTCCCAGCAGGTGCTACTGTTCCTTTCTATCGGCTTTTGTGGTGGATTTACTACGTTCTCTACGTTTTCTAAAGAGGGCCTTATGATGCTCCAGTCTGCCAATTATTTGCTATTTGCAATATATGTTTTAGCCAGTATTCTTTTCGGGCTTGCTTTGGTGGCAGCCGGATATTTTATGGTAAAGTGATAATATGAAAACCAAAACGCAGCAAATTCTATATAAAGTAGATCGAATGGCATTACGGGTGCTATACTTTACAGTTGCTGCTATGTTTGTTTTGGCGGCGCTGTGGTTTATAGCGAATATTGCGAGCCGTTATGCATGGATTATTCTCGGCAGTATCGCCACTATATGTATTGTCTGCCGGATATGTCTCTCGCCGTTCGTAAAGAGCGAGGAGCAGGAAGCATTGGAGCAAAAAGTAGATTATATCCTTGCGCAACGGAAAGAATTTCCCGCCGCGGCATATAATCCGCTGCGTAACATGACGCCTGAACAGGAAGAACAGATCAAGCACGTTCTGCGTGATTTACCGTCCAACACTTCGGATCCGGAGGCGATCAATATGGCTGTGATGGCGCAGTATCTGACAGCGCTTGATCAGATGGACAAAATCAATCTGACTGACTTGTCTCGTCTGCGGCTGTGGGTCGCAGAAACAACCGGTAAGAACGTACCGGCTTCCGGACATTTCAATCATGCTCTTCCCAGCACCTACGACAAGAAAATAGCCATCGCAAAGGCTAAACTGGAGCGTATTCTTTCTTAATTTTTCGATAATTTCGATACATCTAATCCAACTTTTGGTACATATTGCCGAAAGTCGTACCTTTGTGCCCGAAATGAAAAAAAATTTTTAGCCATGAAGAAATTGTTTGTTTTAGTTTTATGTGTTTTGTTTACACGTAACATGTTTGCACAGAGTTTTGATGCTATCTTGACTCTTGACCGGCTGCAAATCTTGTGTTCTATTGTGGAGATTAGTGATAATGACATCAAGTACATTGCATCTGATGCCTCTAATGATCAAATCTCCGTTATTCAAAAGAGCAACGTAGCCAAAATCTTTTTCAAAAATGGTATCATTATGGATTTTACCAAGGGCGGACTCATTACCCAGCAACCTGTTCGTACCGAATTTGATACCGTTGTAATAGCTCAAAAAAGGGATATTTATAGTACTGCTGCTGCGCCATCCCAACCATCTTCTCCATCAACGCAAAAATCCGAGAATAGTGTCACGACTCAGAATTATTCGGTTGTTTCAAGAGATGGAAATCATTATATTTGTGATGGCAAAAGAATGAATAAAAAAGAGTTTATGAGTTTTCTTGATAATCGTTGTCCTATTGCGTATTATCAGTTCTCATCCGGATATAAAACTTCTTTAGCCGGTTGGACATTATTCAGTATAGGATTAGTGTTGGATTTTTCTTGTACAATAGCCATATTGGCAAATCCGCGTGCTGATAGTGGAGGTATTACAGCTGTAAGTATCATAGGAGGAGCATTTGAACTGGCTTGTATTCCTACGTTAGCGGTAGGTTATGGAAAAATGCATAGATCTGCTCAAACATACAATTCACAATGTACAACGAAGTCAACACCTTATTGGTCGCTCCAATTAGATAATTATGGCTTAGGTTTGGCATACCATTTTTAGGGAGAAATTACTACTGTTGTCTTCAAAAAAAATGAGGTAGCCGTCACCGACTACCTCATTTTGTATCACCGTAAAACTAATTTTGACGATACACGGTAAATGCGGATATGCCAACTCCTTTATGGAACATTTCTATGGTTTCCAAGTCGCTGCTAACAGTTCCTGTTATGGCGGCAGTTTTTTCTATTGGCTGATCTTGTTCAGGAAAATCCAACCCGATATACAACTTGGAGCCAACTACCTTATATTGCCATGTTTGTACGGATGTGATATATTCAGCCTCCATCGTCCATTTGCATTTGCCATCTTTGAATGCATAGGTCATCCATCCGCTTTCATCTTGATAAGTTAAGCCGTCTAAGACGTGATACTGTTTTGAATCTTTCCCGCAGGAGTTGAATAACAAGCAACTGGCAAGTGCAACTGCAATAAATAAAAGTTTCTTCATAACATCAATCCCTGATACGTGTCGGGCGCAACTATTAAATGATTATATAAACAAAAAGCTGGCTATGTATAATTTGGAATTTACCTGAAATCCGCCACAAAATTAATATAATTTTTCTGAATATGCAAATCTTAATGCTTTTTTGTGCAATAAATTTGCATATATCAAAAAAATATTGTACTTTTGCACTGTCTAACGGACAAAAATAATAAAAATATGCCCTTTATAACGGGCAATTTCTACCGCCATGCGCCTACTTTTTTCGTAAAAATATTCTTTAATCTTTAATCTTTTTTTGTGTATGTCAAAAAAAAGCAGTAATTTTGCCCCCTGTAAAATTATCGTCGTATAAAAAACTATGATGCATGTCATTTACGAAGATGATTTGCGATTGTTGTCGTTTGAGCAGGACGGCTTGTCGCTGCGCTATCATGGCGAGATATACCGTTTCTCCGTGGACGGTCACGAACCGATGGTGATTATCCGGCACCTCGGCGAAACGGTGGCGTATATCCATAATTCTTTTGACGTGGAGTACGAATGCAGGGAGTTTTGCAGGCAGCCGAACTACCGCTGCCGTACGATAACCGGCACGGAGCACGATGCGAAGTCCTTCTGTCTTCTGCTCACGACTGCGATTGACGAAGGTTACAATTGGCAGATTGACGACCTCGAGCGCAAGGTGGATGAACTCATACGGTACGAATCCCGCGAAGTGTGGTATCAGGTTGACGGTATTGAGTTCGGCCGATACGGCGAGGAGTCGGGAGGTAGGGAAGAGTATCACTACGAGTATGAGATACTGTATATCATCGTGGATGGGAAGAAATACCATTTGAATGACAATGTGAACGAGCCGGACGCACTCTACCTCTTCGAACCGGGCAGATACGGTCGCAAGCATGCGTCCTTGCGCATTCATGGAACGAACGGAGCCGTATTGGCAGCGTATGCCGATGACTGGAAAAGCGGGCAGACCTTCACGCCCTTCGGCAAGCCGCTGAATACGCAGCAGTTCTGCACCATGCTCGCTTATGCCCTGCGTTCCGGCAAGAAAGACTTCACCCTTCGTGAACTCGAAAATATCACAAAAATCGAAAGGAAATAGTCGATTTTTTTGTGTATGTGAAAAAAATGTACTATCTTTGCGGCAAAATTGAAACACAACAAGCGGGCATATGAAAAAGATTCTCTTTTTTTGGGCAGTTGTTACGGTATTGACGCTATCCTTTACCTCGTGTTATATGGGTGGCGTGATTGGCGATTATCCTATTATGTATATAGTCAACGGATCAGACTATGCGGTCGAGGTGTACTGCGACAACCATTTTATCGCGGCTACCGAAGCGCATACCAATAGCGGAAAGGTGCGACTCTCTGCCCTTCCCATGCATGCTCCTATCTATATCGAAGTGCTCTACTACAATGATAAGAAGGAACTGGTCGATGAACGGACGTGGGACAACTATTATTTCCGGTGGAGCCGAGCATACAAGATGATTATCAGTGGAAGAGGTAGTGCGCAACTGACAGAGGTTTATTGGGCTTATCCCTATTAAGATACAAAAAAAACAATCCCGCTGTTGTGGCGGGATTGCTTTTTGTTGCCGTTGGCTTGCTTCTTACAGCTCCTCAGCATCGATCTTGAGATCTATATGATCACCGGATTCCTTTCCGATGAAACGGAAGATCACGCCGTATTTCGCTTCACGGCAAAGGTCAATCAGTTCCTTCTCATCCTCGTCGGAATCGCTTAAGAAACTCTCTTTCATACCTTGCTCCATCAGCGATTTCATGGTAGGATTAGCTAAGTCTTCCAACGTAATCTCGGATACTTCCTCGTCAATCTCGAATTTGTAAACGAGGTTGTTGTCCTCGGAAACGATGTCAATAACATTCACTCCTTCGTCCACTTTCATCGGGCACTCTGCCGATGCTGCGGCGATTGCCAATTCCAATTTGCTACCTGCAGAACATGCCGGAAGCATCATAACAGCAGCTACTAAGCTCAATACAAACAGATGAATCTTTTTCATAATAAACTACCCTCGTACGTGTCGGGCACAACAATAAATGGGTTAATATCGGTGCAAAGGTACTACATTTTTTCCAAAACTGCAAATTTATTGGCAAAAATATGTATATTTACGTTATTTTTGTGCAAAACTAACCTACTTGCGAGCCGTTTTTCACCGGTGCCGTGACGGTAGTAACGACCAGTTTGCCGTCTGCATCAACAGCCGAGAGGATCATTCCCTGGCTCTCGATTCCCATCATCTTGCGCGGCGGGAAGTTGGCGATAAAGAGCACCTGTTTGCCGTTCAGCACCGACGGATCCGGATAACTCTGCGCGATACCAGACAGAATGGTTCTTCCGCCCATGCCGTCATCCAGACGGAACTGGAGCAGACGTTCCGATTTCTTCACCGGCTGACAGTCAAGCACGGTCGCTACGCGGATATCCGTCTTGTCGAACTCGTCGATATTCGTGTCGGCCTTTATCGGTGACGGACGCCATTGTTTCAGTGCCTCTTCGCGTGCAGCGCGTTCGTTGTCTGCTTTTATGCGCGCGAGGCGGTCGAGTTGTGCCTGAATGGCGCTGTCCTCTATCTTCTCAAACAGCAGACTCACTTCTCCGATTTTCTCTCCCGTTCGGAGCAAGTCAATACGTCCTAAGTCTTCCCATCCTATCTGTTGGTCCATGCAGAGCATCTTTCGCAGTTTCTCCGATGAGAACGGCAGGAAAGGCTCAAACGCGATAGCCAGATTGGCAGCTATCTGCAGCGACACATGCAGGATAGTTGCCGTGCGGGCCATATCCGTCTTGGCTATTTTCCATGGCTCGGTATCAGCCAGATACTTGTTGCCGATGCGTGCGAGATTCATCGCTTCTTTCTGCGCATCGCGGAAACGGAAATGCTCCAAGAGTTCTTCCAGCGTCGCTTTCACGTGGCAGAACTCCTCGATAGTCTGGCGGTCATAGTCGGTAAGTTCGCCGCACTCGGGAACCTGTCCCTCGAAGTACTTGCCGGTGAGTACCAATGCACGGTTGACAAAGTTGCCGTATATGGCTACCAACTCGTTGTTGTTGCGTGCCTGGAAGTCCGACCAGGTGAAGTCGTTGTCCTTGGTTTCCGGTGCATTGGCAGTCAGCACGTAGCGCAGCACGTCCTGTTTGCCGGGGAAGTCGTCCAAATATTCGTTGAGCCATACTGCCCAGTTGCGCGACGTGGAGATCTTGTCGCCCTCCAGATTCAGGAACTCGTTGCTCGGCACATTGTCCGGCAGGTTGTAGCCCTGCGCTTTCAGCATAGCGGGGAAGACGATGCAGTGGAAAACGATGTTGTCCTTGCCGATGAAGTGAATCATGCGGGTGTCGTTCTGTTTCCACCATTGTTCCCAGTTGCCGAATTTCTCCGGCTGCGCCTCGCAAAGCTCGATGGTATTCGACATGTAGCCGATCGGCGCGTCGAACCAAACATAGAGCACTTTGCCTTCTGCCCCTTCTACGGGAACAGGTATGCCCCATTCCAGATCACGCGTCACGGCACGCGGTTTCAATCCGCCGTCCAGCCACGACTTACATTGGCCATAGACGTTCGGACGCCACTCTTTATGCTCTTCCAGAATCCATTTCTCGAGCCATGGCTGGTATTGATCCAGAGGCAGATACCAGTGTTTGGTCTCTTTTTTGGTCAGAGGATTGCCCGTCTCGGCATTGTATGGATTGATCAGTTCCTCGGGCGAGAGCGTCGCACCGCATTTCTCGCACTGGTCGCCGTACGCACCTTGTGCGTGGCAACGCGGACACTCCCCGCGGATATTGCGGTCGGTCAGGAAATGACCCGTTTCCGGATCATAGAACTGTTCCGATGTCTGCTCCACGAACTGTCCTGCCTCATACATCCGGCGGAAATAGTCAGCCGCAAACTTGTGATGCGTAGCCGAGGTGGTACGAGAATAGATGTCAAACGATATGCCGAAGTCGGCAAACGAGCGTTTGATGAGTTCGTGGTAACGGTCCACTACTTGTTGGGTGGTAATCCCTTCTTTGCGGGCTCTGATTGTCACCGGAACGCCGTGTTCGTCGCTTCCGCAAACGAAGAGCACTTTTTTGCCCTTCAGACGCAAATATCGGGCATAAATATCTGCCGGAACATACACGCCTGCCAGGTGTCCGATATGAACCGGTCCGTTCGCATAAGGGAGCGCTGCAGTGATTAAAGAACGTTGAAATGTCATATAAATTGATTTTTTTTGTGTAGATTTTATAAAAATTTATAAAAAATTTGCATATGTCGTTATTTTTTTGTAATTTCGCCGCCGATTTCGTAATGGACGTGAAAAAAAACTTTTGCGACTGCAAAGGTACTACTAATTTTTGAGATATACAAATAAAATCGTGAAAAACGTTAAAACATATGCAATTCTGGCCCTATTGAGCACATTCAGTATGGCTATGAATGCCCAGGTGAAGAATCATGTGGGTGTTTGGGCGGAAGCTGGCGAATGGTCACTTTTGACCAGGCAAAGTGAATACCAAAGCAGTATCGGTGTAGCCGGTGGAGTAGGTTTTCTGTATGATTTGCAGTACAAGCACTTGATCTTTAATGTCGGTATCGGTGCCAACTATGGTATGACGGCGTTCAACGTCAATGCCAATCAGAATCAGACGATCGAGAATCAGGAAGACTTGCAGCGCGACCGCTTCGATTATGTCTATGAGTTGCGCGACAGGAAAGACAACTATACCAATCTCATGCTTCAGGTGCCTATTATGATTGGAGGGCAGTGGGGACGTTTCTATTGTCTTGCCGGTGTGAAGGCAGGTCTGTCGTTCCTCACCGAATCGCATACCCGGGGCACGCTGACCACGTATGGCGTTTATGAGAAGTTCGACCCGTTCCGGAACATGCCGGAATATCAGTTCTTCGAGGGATTGGCGGTAAACAAGAAAGTGCCCGTCGACTTCAACTTCTTCAACTTGGATGTATGTGCCGAGATCGGTGCCCGCTTGGGATATATGACAACGGCTCGCGGATATGACATCCGTCAGTCAACGGTGCAGTATCGTTTGGGCTTGTTTGTGGACTACGGTATATTTGACTTGCATAAGGAAGGCGAACTGCCGTCGCTGACAGTGCCTAACCATTACGACGCCGTGGCAGCCTATAAGACAACCACCATGGTGGATGGCATGACAACGAACGACGTCATGTCCACCAGCAACTTTGCCAAGTCGGTCAACAACCTGTTGATTGGTCTGAAGTTTACGGTGCTGTTCGAGTTGCCCGAGCCGAAGAATTGTGTCATCTGCCGTGACTCGAATATCAGCTCAGTTCGCCGCAGAAAAGGCGGCACTAAGTTCGACGAGGACTAAGTCACCCGACACTTCTTTGATCTGCCCTCCGCGGGCTATACAGATTTTTCCCGTCTCTTCGGAAACGACTATTGCCAGCGCGTCGCAACGTTCGCTGATGCCTAATGCTGCGCGGTGACGCAGACCGTAATGCTGCGGGATATCCTGATTCTTGCTCACCGGCAGAATGCAAGCCGCACTCTGCACGCGGTTGCCGGTAATAATCACGGCGCCGTCATGCAGCGGAGAGTTCTTGAAGAAAATGTTCTCAATCAATCGCGCCGAAATCTCGGCATCAATCTTCTCGCCCGTATCGGCATATTCTTTCAAGTCCTGTTTACCACTTATAACAATGAGCGCGCCCGTGCGCGAGCGCGACATGTGATTGCACGCGGTCACAATGTTCTGTGCACGGCGTTCCGTTACCGTTTGTGTCTCTGCACGTAGCCGACGGAATTTGAATCCGCTGAAACGGGATCCGAGACGATAGAAGAACGCACGTATCTCTTCCTGGAAAATAACAATGAGTGCCAGTGCTCCCACAGATATGATACGGTCGAACATCGCCGACGTCAAATCCAGTTGGAAAACGAACTTCACCAGAAACCAAACCAGCACAAAGGCCATAATGCCCCAGAACAGGTTTACGGCTCCCGAACGGCGAAGCAGCCGGAACATGTAATACAGGATGAGCGCTACAAGCAGTATATCTACTACGTATTTAATCTGAAAGTCAATGCCAAACATAACGGTATATAGGATTTTTATGATTTACGTTTTTTAGTGGTTTATCCGCAGGAACAGCTCGATGGTTTCTGCTGCCTCTTTCACGTCATGCACGCGCAAGATGTCTGCTCCGTGCATCAGCGCATACATATGCAGGGCTTGCGTAGGTGCCAAGGCCTCGTCCGGTGTGCAGCCTAATGTTTTCCATATCAGCGATTTACGTGATACGCCAACGAGCAAAGGCAGCTCTTCTTTCTTCATCGTTCTCAGCGCCTCAAAGTCTGCTTCCGTGCTTCCCAAGAAACCGATTCCCGGATCCAGAATGATTTCCACGCCGGACATGTCACTTGTTGGTCGTTTTCCGGTCAGGACATAAGGCACTTTGAACTCACGAACTACTTGGTACATCTCCATGTCCCCACCCGTCACGTCATTGATAATCAGTCCGCCGAATTCGTTGAGTGCGCGGCGGGCTATTTCAGCGCGAAACGTGTCGAGCGACAGAACGGACTCCGGAAATGCGCTGCGCAATGCGTCCAATGCAGGTGCTACTCTGTCCCATTCTTCTTCTACGGATGGCGCCACAAACCCAGGTCGGGTAGAGCAACCGCCTATGTCCAATATCGATGCACCGTCGTCCAGCATCTTTCCGGCACGCTCAACTACCTCGTCTTTTGTCACCCGCGAAGGTGCATAAAAACTGTCGGGTGTGACGTTCAGGATACCCATTACCAGCGCTTGCTTCAGACAGAGTTCCAGCGAACCGATATGCATTGTCTTGCTATTCATAAAAAACACGGCAAAGGTACGAAAAGGAATTGAAAATTGAAAATACAAAATACAAAAACATGCCAATTTCGGTGAAAAAGTAAAAAATATGCGAAAAAAACGCGCGCACGCTTGCGTATGTGAAAAATAAGTAGTATCTTTGCAGGCTGAAAAATTATGACCCTACTTAGATTTAGGTGAAAAGTATATTAAAATAGATATTATGAACAAGGTAATTAAGCTATTTCTGCTGCTCTCTGTTGTTTGCCTGAGCGCATGCAAACAGAGCGACTTGAACACCAAGGTGTCAAACACCACGGGCTGGAACTACTTCGATCAGAAGACGACCAACTTTGAGGCGTACGACAACTTGGGTAATGTCAATCCTACCGGTATGGTGCCTATTCAGGGCGGTGTGTTCACTATTGGTGAGCAAGATGAGTTCATTACGGCTCCGCGTAACAACCTCGACCGTCAGATCACGGTTAGTTCGTTCTACATGGACAAGTACGAGGTGACTTGCTTGAACTGGAACGAGTACCTCCACTGGATGAAAATCGTTTTCGCTCATACAGCTCCCGAATTGGTACAAGCTGCCCGTCCGGACTCTACTGTTTGGCGCGATGAGTTGGCTTACAACGAACCCTATCTGGAGAATTACTTCAAGCACCCTGCTTTCTCCCACTATCCCATCGTAGGTGTTACCTGGGATCAGGCCATGGCATATTGCCAGTGGCGTACGGACCGTGTCAACGAGTTGGCACTTATCCAGTGCGGTGCTATCAAGGTGCCTGACTTCGCTGAGCTGAACTATCGCTGGGCGGTGGATCCGAACAAAGAGCCGGCCGAGCCGATGAGTGAGGAAGATGCCGAGTTGAATCCGCCTGACGAGGGTTCGATTGAGGAGTGGAACCTCCATCACCCGGGCTATCATCTCGATACGCTCCGCGAGTTGAAGGATTTCACCAAGGAGGAGGCTCGCCGCTTTGCTGAAGTGGATGTGGAGCCGCGTCGTGGCACATGGGATACCACTACCGTGCTGGTATGCCGCGTTCCCTTCAACTATATCCGCGATCACTTTGTTTTCAATACCGAGAAATACCTCTTCAGCGAGGACTATAATCCGGAGTTCGGACGTCATCCGCATCGTGACAGTTATGGCAATGAACGCAAGGTCAACAAGGCTGACGGTATTCTCGTGACCGGCTATCGTCTGCCGACCGAAGCAGAGTGGGAGTTTGCCGCTTATGCACCGGTTGCCGGTGACGACGGTATCACGGTAGAGGATAAGATCTATCCGTGGTCGGGCTATCATCCCCGTGACCTCAGTAAGAAGAACGTAGGCCGTTTGCAGGCTAACTTCGTTCGTGGACGAGGCGACATGATGGGTGTGTCCGGCGCTCTGAACGACTGCTATGTCATCACAGCTCCTGTTAACTCGTTCCTGCCCAATGACTTCGGTCTGTACAACATGGCGGGCAACGTCAACGAGTGGGTGCTGGATGTCTTCCGTGAGACTTCTTATCAGGTGCTGACCGAGTACAACTCGTTCCGTGGTAACGTCTATCGTGAGCCGAAGCGCGAGAACGGCAAGTACGTGCTTGACTCCGTTGGCTGCTTCGCCGTTGAGTTCAGCTCCGACAATGATAAGCGTGACTACAAGGACGGTGACTTCGGAAGCCTTATCGACGTAGATTTCCCGCTGGATACCACCGGTCTCTCCAACTTGGAGAACAAGAAAATGGATCCGACCGACGTACTGGCTCCGCGTATTACCAAGAAGACCCGCGTTTACAAGGGAGGTAGCTGGGCAGACCGTATCTACTGGCTCAGCCCGAGTACACGTCGTTACCTGGATCAGGATAAGTGCTCCAACCAGATCGGTTTCCGTTGCGCAATGTCCACGCTGGGTGATCAGATTCCCGGCACGCCGGTTAAGAAATAAGTTTTTAGTTGAAAACTCTAAAGCAGAAAGAATATGAATTTTCCAAGTGATATCCGTTATACCAAAGAACATGAGTGGATTCGCGTAGAGGGCGATAAGGCGTTTGTCGGTATTACCGATTATGCGCAATCGGAGCTGGGCGAGATTGTGTTTGTTGACGTGGATTCCATCGGAGACGAAATCGCTCAGGGCGAAGTATTCGGTTCGATTGAGGCCGTTAAGACCGTTAGCGATCTGAATATGCCGGTATCGGGCGAAGTGCTCGTGCTGAACGAGGCGCTGAACGACCAACCCGAATTGGTCAACAATGACCCGTACGGTGAGGGATGGATTATCAAGATCAGCGTGAAAGATCCTGCCGAATTGGATAACTTGCTTGACGCAGAAGCCTATAAGGCTGTTTTATAAGATATATGTACTAACAATGCCAAGGCGCGGCTCGTGAGAGTCGCGCTTGTTTTTATACACCTGTTTTAGAGAGTCAGTCTTTGCTTTTCAGGCGGAGCAGGACGGGATAATGGTCGGATACGCCGCCGCAATACCTCGGCCCGACGTATGTTCTGCGCGGTTTGTAGCCCAAGTACCGGATGTCCGGCTCTTTGAGCATGTCGATATCCATGACGCTCATTTCCGCCCGCCGGGCAATGTCGTCGGAAACATAGAACTGATCCAGCATGGTCCATCTGCCTTGGAATTTGTGTGTTCCTTCCCATCGTTTTGCCGTGGCTTTCTGTGCGGCAAGATTCGTCAGCCGCTCCAAGTCGTCATGAGGAGCACAGTTCATATCACCCATAACGACAATAGTCGGTTCCGGATGAACGGCGTACAGGCTGTCGATGCGTGTTTGAAGAATCTGTTTGGCGTATTGGCGTTTCCATTCCGACGCACTCTGTCCGCCGCGTTGTGAGGGCAGATGACAAACGAAAAGGTGCAGCGTGTCGCCCGTGAATGTCCTGGCACACACATATAATATATCGCGCGTGCGCGTGAGGCTGTCCGGTTGGATGAGAATGGGATGGCTGTGCAGCACGTTTATCCGGTTGCTGCGAAAGAGCAAGGCGCAATCTATTCCGCGTCTGTCGGGACTGTCGTAATGCACGTATTCATAGCCCGGCAGACGGCGTGTCAGGTGTATCAGACAACTGTCGTTCTCCACTTCGCTTAGACCGATGATATCCAGTCCCTGCCATCCGCCGATAAGCGTCAGCGCACGGCTCACTTTCTCCAGCTTGCGGAAATAGCGGCTTTTCGTCCAGCGGTGGCTGCCGTCCGGCGTAAACTCGAAGTCTTGATTCAGGCTGTCCTGACCGGGGTGAAACAGGTTCTCAACGTTCCAGAAAGCTATGCTGCAAATCGAATCGTCCGGCCACTCGTACGTTTGCGCCGAAAGCGGTAACGCGACGATCCAAAGCAGCCATATGATGCGGAATCTGCGCACGTCAGCTGAGCATTCGTATCGCGCGTTCCAGCGCATGGATAAGCCGGTCGATATCCTCTTTGTCGTTGTACAGACCGAACGAGATGCGTACTGTCCCGGGCACTCCGAGACTGTCAATCAGCGGTTCGGCACAATGGTGTCCGGTGCGTACGGCGACGCCTTGCTGGTCAAGCAGCGTGCCTATGTCAAACGGATGAATCAGCCGCCCTTCGCTATAGACGTTGAAGCTGAGCGCACCTGTTTTCTGTTGCCCGCCCGCATAGATGACGATGCCCGGGATCCGTTCTGTCAGTTGCTGCTCGGCATATTGTGCCAGCGTTTGTTCTTCTTTGGCAATACGCTCCATGCCGATGGCAGTCATGTATTCCACGGCTTTTCCCATCGCATAACTGCCGATAAAATTGGGAGTACCGGCTTCGAATTTGTAAGGCAGCCCGTTGTACGTAGTGCCTTCCCAGCGCACATGCTGAATCATCTCGCCTCCGCCCTGATACGGCGGCAACTGCTCCAGCCACTTTTCTTTGCCGTACAGCACGCCTATTCCCGTCGGACCGTACAGCTTGTGTGCGGAGAAAACCAGGAAGTCGCAATCCATCGCTTGCACGTCTATCGCTATGTGCGGCGCGGATTGTGCGGCGTCTATGCAGACGGGAATCTGTTTTTCGTGTGCCAGCCGGATGATTTCTTCTACCGGCTGTATGGTGCCGAGTACGTTGCTCACGTGCGCCACGCTCACCAGTCTGGTTCGTTCGTTCAGCATGCTGCGGAAAGCCTCCATGTCCAGCGACAGGTCTTCCCGCAAGGGAATATGCCGCAGTACGGCTTTCTTGCGCTCGCAGAGCATCTGCCACGGCACGATGTTAGAATGGTGCTCCAGCCCACTTACGATTATCTCGTCCCCTTGGTTGATTTTTGCTGCGCCGTTTGCCATGCGCCATTCGCCAAGGCTGAATGCCAGCATGTTCACCGCCTCCGTCGTACCTTTGGTGAAGACGATTTCCTTGGCAGACGCGGCGTGGACGAAGCGGGCAATCCGTTCGCGTGCTTCTTCGTGTTTCTGCGTTGCCTTTTGGCTTAGATAGTGCGTGCCGCGGTGGATATTGCTGTTCCAGTGGCTGTATGCTTCCGCGATGGCGTCTATCACGCTTTGCGGCTTCTGGCTGGTCGCTGCATTGTCCAGATACACAAGCTGTTGCCCGTGTACCGTCTGATTCAATATCGGAAAGTCCTCTCTGTTCATGGTCTGTAATGGCTGTTCTCCAATATCACTTGTGCATCTTCTTCGTCCAGCAATTCACGCATTCCGACAGTTTCGTTGCTGTTCATGTAGCTTTCCACGATGCGCCATCCGACCCATGCGCCGAGTCGTCCCGGTGAGTCTTGCGACACCTCCGAGGTGAACGGTCCGTCGTTCATGTAGGATGTCAAAATCATCCCGTCGGTCTGGAACAGGTCGCGTTTGTCCATAATGCGTTGCCAGATAGCGCGTTCGTGGTCTTCGCACCACTCCCATTGCTCTTTGCTGTAGCCGATGATCTGTTCTTCCTCTTCTTCGGGCAGGATTTGATCCAGCAGGTACATGATCTTGCCGTGGTAAATCATCTGGTCGAGCAACCTGTTCTGACGGCCGTTGAAGGGCAGGTTGCGGAACAAGTAGGCACTCACGGCATCGCCTACGACGCATTCCTTGCGCATCGTCTGTTTCTGGTATTCATACACCAGTTGCGAGTAGATCGGATAGTCCGAACCCAGATACATATCGGCTCCGATTCCGATGATGGCGTCGTTCGGGAAATACACGGGCGATACGAAGCCCGAGACATAGAGATAGACGTCGGGTATTGTCATATCCGGAAACAGCCAGCCGATACGTGTAAACGCCTGATTCATTTCGCGTTGTATGTCCGTTATGTCGGCAAATGCGGCTTGTTCGTCGCGTATCATCTGCCGTATTTTGAGTGTCGTGTCATTAAGGAATGCGGGCAGCACGCCGACCAGACTGTCGGCATTTTCCAGTCCGAGCAGTTCGTTCACGAAGTACGGCGTGAAATCGGGATAGGCTTTGTATAGTTGCGCTACCGACTCGTTCAGCCGCGTTGTATCCACTTGCACAAACGCGCTGTCAAAACGCACGATACGAACCGTTTGCGGCGTCATCTCCACGCCCTCAAACACGTCCCGCTTCGTCCGGCATCCCACCGCCAGCAAAGCAATCAATATAAGTATAAATACTTTTCTCATTTTTACACCTTACACTTTACACCTTACACTTTACACTTTACACCACCCCGTCTCTTATTTCCAATACGCGGTCGGAGATGTCAGCCAGTTCCTTGTCGTGGGTAACAATGACGATGGTCTGTTTGTACCGGTCGCGCAGGTGCAGCAGCAGCCGGTGCAGATCTTGTTTGTTGGCTTCGTCGAGACTGCCGGACGGCTCGTCGGCAAGTATCACTTTGGGCGACATCATTAGTGCCCGTGCGGCAGCCACACGCTGTTTCTCGCCGCCGGACAGTTCGTTCGGCTTGTGTTGCAGCCGTTCGCTCAGTCCGAGTTCGGTGAGCAACTGTGTCGCCCGTTCGCGAATCGCGTCTTGCTTCTCGCCTGCAATCATGCCGGGAATCATCACATTCTCCAGCGCCGTAAATTCCGGCAGCAGTTGGTGGAACTGGAAGATGAATCCGATATGTCTGTTGCGGAAGTTGGCAAGTTCTTTCTCGTTGAGTCGGAACACGTCTGTTCCGTCGATGAGCACGTGTCCCTTGGTAGGCCTATCCAGCGTGCCGATAATCTGGAGCAGGGTCGTCTTTCCGGCGCCCGACTTGCCGACAATAGTGACTATTTCGCCTTTGTTGACATGGAGGTTGACGCCT
>JAFPJV010000048.1 GCA_017425065.1 Paludibacteraceae bacterium | reverse complement strand
TGAGGTAAAAGAAAAGAAGCAAAAGAAAATATTTTAGAAAGAAAAAAATATAATTCTTTCTTTCTGTTAGATATTAAAAAGAAAAAAAATAATTTAAATTAAAATATTCTTTCTTTCTATTATGGAGCAATTAGAAATAAAAGAAAAATCGTCTTTTGACTATTTGATGGCACTGTTAGAGCCTAAAGAAGAGTACTTGCCGGTCATTCCCCGTTGCCGGAGACTATGGGAGAGTTTTCCCATAGAGCAGCAGCGTAACATCTATCGCAGAATCAATCGCAAGAAGAGAGAACATCGTTTTGTGGACTTTAATCCGCTGTTCGCGATTGAGAAGAATGCTACGGATCCGCCGGAAGAACCGAAATTTCTGAGCGGACAGGAACAATTCGATGCGATGAACGAGCATATACCGCTCGTACAGGTAGATATTCCCGGGCGCAGAGAAGGGCGATATCCGATTTGCACACGCAAAGAAGCGGAACGATTTGGGTTGACGATACGGAGGAATTTTTGAAAGCACAGAACAAAGAAAAATAAATAAAAAATGCGCGTATGCTTGCGTATGTAAAAAAAAATCTGTACCTTTGCAGCCGAAACCATAAATATAAGGTTGAAAGAATTAAAGAATTAAAGAATTAAAGAGTTAAAGAAATAACGAATTAAAGAATTAAAGAAATCTTTTGATACTATGAGAAACAAAATTCTTCTTTTTTGTGCTGCTATCGCGCTGACAGCGTGCAGCATGACGCCCGTGGAGCGTATCGCTACCGGACAACCTATCATGCCGGTGCGCATGACGGCCGACACCATGCACATCGAGCTGACCGACTACATTCCTCTGCTCGCAGCCGACACGACGGCATGGGACAAACTGAACTGGGTAATGGACGACAAGTTGCCATGGATCGCCGTGGACGGCAATGGCACGTACGTTCGTTCCATTGACATCGCCAACCCCACCAACTCCATCCGCAGCCTCGGCATCACGCAGGGCAAACACAGCTTTGCTATTCCCGTGCTGCCCAAGAAACCCGTCAAGCAAAACCTCATCTCGCTCGGCTACGAGGACGGCAAGATCAATATCGGCATGTACCGTCAGGTACAGGGCAAAGTGGCGCTGCAAGCCTACGTACAGAACATGCCCATTGAGCCGCAAGCCTGGTCGGAGACGCCAGACGGCAGCTGGATGCTGAATATCCGCGAGAGTCAGACGGTTCAGAAATGTGCCAAAGGACGTGCCTTTATCCGCGTCTTCGCCGAAACGAAAGATACGCTCTTCAACGACCTGCTTATCCCGCTGCAGGACGGCGAAGTGGTGATGGATGCCGTCCTGCTGACACGTCACGACCAGCAAGCGCAAGTGCTCTACTCGCTGCTGATTGACCGCTTCTGTGACGGCAACAAGGACAACGACTGGAAGGTGAACTCGCCCGAGGTGCTGGACATTGTGGATTATCAGGGAGGCGACTTCGCCGGCATCACGCAGAAGATACAGGAAGGCTACTTCGACAGCCTCGGCGTCAACACGCTCTGGATAAGTCCTATCACCCAGAATCCCGAAGATGCCTGGGGCAAATACGTCTTCGAAAACGGCAACAAATACGACTCGACGAAGACCTACACCCGCTTCTCGGGCTACCACGGCTACTGGCCGCTCTTCGCCACCCGTCTTGACTGGCGTTTCGGCACGGACAAAGAATTGAAGAACCTGCTCAAGACCGCCCACGAGCACGGCATCAACGTGGTGCAAGACTACGTAGCAAACCATATGCACATCAACTCGCCCACGCTGCAAGAGCACCCCGACTGGCATACCGACTCGCTGCTGCCGGACGGACGCCGCAACTTCGAACTGTGGGACGAAGCCCGTCTGACGACATGGTTCGACGTACATATCCCCACCCTGGATCTGGAGCGGCCGGAGGTGTGCGAACCGATGACCGACTCGGCACTCTACTGGCTGGAGCACTTCGACTTCGACGGCTATCGCCACGATGCTTGCAAGCATATCCCGGAAGGCTACTGGCGGTTGCTCGGACAGAAGATCGCACAACGTTTCCCCGACCGCTCGCTTTGGATGATCGGCGAGACATACGGTTCGCCCGAACTGATCAACACCTACGTCAAGACCGGTATGCTGAATGCCCAGTTTGACTTCAATGTCTATTTCACGTTGCGCGAGGCGCTATGCGAGAAGAAGAGCCTGGCGGAAGTGGAACAGAACGTGCTGACCTCGCTTGCCACCTACGGTGCGCATCACACGATGGGTAACATCTCCGGCAATCACGACCAGGTGCGTTTCGCTTCGTTGGCCGGCGAAGCCATGGCGTTTGACGAGGACAAGAACAACGGCAAAGAGACGGGTTGGACACGCAACGTCGGCATTGGCGATCCGGAGAAAGGCTACGGCCGCTCGATGCTTCTGGAAGTCATCAACCTGACGCTGCCCGGCGTGCCCTGTATCTATCAGGGCGATGAATACGCCGAGACGGGTGCGAACGACCCGGATAACCGGCACATGCTACGCTTCGCCGGACTGAAGCCCGAAGAACAGGCATTCCGCCAAGAGTTGCAAGGACTGATTCGCCAGCGCCGCAACTCCATGCCGCTGCTCTACGGCGACTATATCCCACTGCAATGCGACGAGGACACGTGGAGCTTCTGCCGCTTCTACATGGGACAGAGAGTGGTGGTAACAATCGACCGGAAGAACAGGACCTACGCTGTCGAGTAGTTCGTTTATGGGTTTATTAGTTTATAGGTTTATTAGTTTATTGGATATTATGAAAAAACTCTTTTTTGCTTTTGCGCTTGTATGCGCAACGACGATGTGGGCGCAGGAAGCGTCCCACCCCAAATGGGCATATGATGCCACGATTTACGAACTGAACACCCGTCAGTTGACGCCGGAAGGCACCTTCCGTGCCGCAGAAGCCGTGCTGCCTGCACTTCGCGACAACGGCATCGACATCCTCTGGATCATGCCTTGTCAGCCGATAGGCAAGATCACGCGCAAAGGCACGTTAGGCAGCTACTACTCCATCATCGACTATTGTCAGATCAACCCGGAGTTCGGCACGCTGGACGACTTCAAGCACTTTCTTGCCCGTGCGCATGAATTGGGCTTCAAAGTGATTCTGGACTGGGTGGCCAACCACACCGCGCCGGACAGCAAATGGACACAGAATCCCGGATGGCACTATCGCGACAGCGCCGGCAACCTGATGGTGCAATACGACTGGACGGATATCTCCAAACTGGACTATCACAACCAGGACATGCGCCGCGAGATGCTGAAAGCCATGCGCTGGTGGATGGACGAAGTGGGCATCGACGGATTCCGCTGCGACGTGGCGGGCGAGGTGCCGACCGACTTCTGGAACTGGGCTATGGCCGACCTGCGCAAGTCGCACCCCGACATGTTCACGCTCGCCGAAGACGAGGACAAAGCACAGGAACTGACCGAGACAGCCTTTGACATGTACTACGGCTGGACGCTCCACCACATCATGAACGAAGTGGCACAAGGCAAGAAATCGGTGCCTGACCTCTGGGCATATTTCGCCAAGGCAGAACAGCTGCGTCCGCGTGCCATCCGCATGAACTTCATCACCAACCACGACGAGAACTCATGGAACGGCACCGAGTTTGAGCGCATGGGCGATGCCGTCAACCTGATGGCTGCTTTCTGCTACGTAGTGCCCGGCATGCCGATGATCTATACAGGACAGTTGGTAGGAAACCACCATCGTCTGCAGTTCTTCGAGAAAGACCAGATTGATCACGACGTGACATTTGCCAAAGAGACCCTGTATCGCCGTCTGAACCAGTTGCGCGAAGAGAATCCCGCGCTGCAAAGCAACGAATTGGGTGCTCCCATGAAACGTCTGCCTTCGGACAACGACCACGTCTTTGCCATGGTGCGCCCGAGCAAACAAAACACCGTGCTGGTTGTGATGAACATGTCTGCCGAGCAACAAACCGTCACGCTCGACCTGACGGGCTATACGGGCAAATACACCTGCCTATGCGGCAAGACGCACAAACTCAAAAACCACGAAGTACTGACTCTGCGTCCGTGGCAGTATAAGATTCTCAGGAAATAGACCGCCTTCGGCTGTTAGACCGTTGCACTGATAGACCGCTTCGCTGATAGACCGGCACCTTTGGTGCCTGATAGACTGATTCGTTTTAGTAGCTATACATACTCAGTCTTTATTCTATCAGTGAGCAAAGCGAACGGTCTTTACTCTATCAGTGAACGTAGTGAACGGTCTCAAAAAAAAGGCCGTCCCGATGGGGACAGCCTTTTTGATATATGCCTTATGGCTTAACGTCTGTGGGATCCGCCTCCGCCACCGCCGCCGCGGCTGCTTCCACCGCCAGAGTGACCTCCGGAATAGCCGCCACTTGAACGGCTGCTGCCGCCTGAGTAACCGCCACTACTGCGCGAACCTCCGGAATAACCGCCGCTGCTGCGTGAACTGCTTCCTCCCGAATAGCCGCTGCTGCGCGAACCACCGGAACTGCTACTGCGACTTCCGGAATACGTGCTGCTACTGCGACTGGTGCTGCTGGACGACGACGAGCGATTAGTCGTTGTATAGCCCGAACTCGAACTACCGGACGAACGATTGGTACTCGATGCGCCTCCGGGAGCGCGGTACGAACTGCTGTTGCCCGTCTGACGGGTTACTGTAGCCTGGCCGCTGCGTTGGGCTGACTGACCACTGCGTTGGGTCGTCTGCGAGCTACGTTGCGTCGTTGCCGTCTGACCACCGCGTTGCGAAGTCTGCGAGCTGCGTTGGGTCGTTACCGTCTGATCACCACGTTGCGAGGTCTGCGAGCTGCGTTGATTGGTGTTTACCTGGCTGCCACGGGCGGAAACCGTCGTACGGCTGCCGAAGGTGCGATCGCCCTGCATCGGAGTGCGAACGGAGCCTTGGCGTGCAGAGCCTTGACCTGCCATGCGGCTGTCCGTCTGTCCGCGAACGCTACTGTTGTGCTGGATCGAACGTGCGTTCTGCACACCTCTGTTGCGTTGCGAGAAGCTGCGCTCGGGATGCTGGCTCGCATATTCGCGGTGACTTACGTGGTTGTGGCGTCCGTACATATCGCGGAATCCGTGATGCGGTTCGCGTCCGTAACGGAACGAGCAGTGGTGATGGTGATGATGGTAGGCATAGCAGTGATGCCAGTAAACATCCCATGCAAGGCAGTGATGGAAGTGCCACCAGGAGGGGTAAAAGCCCCAATACCAAGGCGATGTCCATGCGTACCATGCGGGCGACCAGAACCAGTCATAGATCAGCGGACGATAGATATACACCGGCTCGATGATATAGTTGCTACCATAGACATACTCATCACCGATAATCTGTATCGACACCTGGTCGGCAGCGTCCTTCTCCACGTAGATGGTAGCGATATCCTGATAGATATCCTTTGCCAGGATAGCCTGCAGGATGATCAAGCGCTTGTTGCCTTCACCTACCTCCACTACACGGATATAATCCACGTCGCCGTCGCCGTTGAGGTCGAGGTTGTTGTAGAACTCGTTCGGGTCGTTGAGTTTGGTTTCGAACTCCTCCAGGTTATTCGACTCGGCGAAGAGATTAGCTACAACCTTGAGGTCGAGCGACTGAGAGATGTCGGAACTGTTGGCAGAAACCGTGATGGTTTCGTCTGCCCATAGCGCGGCACTCATGAGCGCCAGCGCTGCCAGAAGTGTCATTAAGCGTTTCATAATTGTACTGTTTTTTAATCGTTATACTGCCGGATCCGCATGATCGGCTATCCGGTTTATTCTGTTTCTTGCAATTATCGTGCCAAACGGCTCACACAAGTTGCAGGTTATGATGCATTTTTTCTTTTTTTGTCCGCATATAGCGTTCGTTGTATCGGTTCGGACGTATTTCAATCGGCACGTTCTCAACGATTTCTATGCCGTAGCTCTCCAATCCGATACGTTTCACGGGATTGTTGGTCATCAGCCGGAGCCGGCAGGCTCCCATCTCACGCAGTATCTGTGCTCCGACACCGTAGTTGCGTTCGTCGGGTCGGAAACCGAGATGGATGTTGGCTTCGACGGTATCTTCGCCTTGCTCCTGCAGTTTGTATGCGCGAATCTTGTTCATCAGTCCGATACCGCGTCCTTCCTGGTTCATATAGACGATCAGTCCTTTGCCTTCTTTTTCCACCATTTCCATGGCACGTTCCAGCTGTTCGCCGCATTCGCAGCGCATCGAACCGAATATGTCGCCCGTCATACAACTGGAATGCACGCGACAGAGCACCGGCTCGTCTTTCTGCCACTCACCTTTCTGCAGCACGACATGTTCCAAGCCTGTTGCCAAGTCGCGGAAGGGCGTCAGCATAAACTCACCGTGACGCGTCGGCAGAAAGACCGTCTCGCCCCGTTCGATGAGACCGGCTTCGCCTAAAAGACCGCTACCGCTATAAGACTTCTTTGCTGATAGACCGGCTTCGCCTGATAGACTTTCGTTTTGGAGCCGGTAGGCAATCAGGTCTTTGATGGTAATGATCTTGATGTCGTTTTCGGCAGCCACTTGTTCCAGTTGCGGCATTCGGGCCATCGTGCCGTCGGGATTCATGATTTCGATGAGTGCCGCAGCAGGTTGCAGTCCTGCCATGCGTGCCAGATCGACACCCGCTTCGGTATGTCCTGCACGTTGCAGCACACCTCCCGCACGGGCATAGAGCGGATTGATATGTCCCGGGCGGCCGAAGGTCTCCGGACGCGAAGCCGGGTCGGCCAACGCACGGATAGTGGCAGCACGGTCTGCCGCCGAGACACCCGTTGTGCACCCTTCGAGTTTATCGACGGTGACGGTAAACGGCGTGCCGAGCATCGAGGTGTTGTTCGCCACCTGATGCATCAAGTCCAGCTCTGCACAGCGCTTCTCCGTGATAGGTACACAGAGCACTCCGCGTCCGTGCTGGAGCATGAAGTTGACTTTCTCCGGCGTGATCAGCTCGGCAGCTGTGATAAAATCGCCTTCGTTCTCGCGGTCTTCATCATCCACGACGATGACGAATCGACCCAAGCGAAAATCCTCTAAGGCTTGTTCGATAGTGTTCATATTTCGTTTTCCATCCTTTTTTCAGTCGTTCATATTCGCGCAGCCATGCTTCGGGGTTGAACAGTGCCGAGTCGGTGGCGGCTTTGTATGTCAGGAATACACCTATCGGCAACAGCACAAACGAGCTGAGCCACATACCAGCCCAGCAAGGCCACAATGCCTCGCGAGCCATCTTGTAGCCCGTGTTGTCGATGATATAATATATAATGAATAGCACAACGGATATCACCACGGGTGCACCCAATCCTCCTTTGCGGATGATAGCGCCCAGCGGTGCACCGATAAAGAAGAAGATGAGGCAGGCAAACGCCAGCGTGAATTTCCGGTGCAGTTCTATCTCATGACGCCGGATATAGCGTTGCGAATCGTCCAGCATCAGGGCGTTGTAATCCACTTGGTCGCGGTAGGTCTGTGCCTTCTCGCGAGCACAACGCACGGCGTTCAGTTTCTGGTCGGTATTCATCGAGCGGAACCACAGTTCTGGGTCAGACTCACGCCGTTCGGCAGGCTCCAGCGCACTTAACTGGCGTGCCTCGCGGTTCTCGCGGTAGAAATAGCGGTCGTTCACCATCTTCGAACTCTGCTCACGGCTCTGTTCATGCGCATTCTCCTGCACCGAATCGATCGAATGGATCAGCTCCGCCACGTTCTTGCTCACGTGCTGGTCTTCCAATACCGACTCGTCGTAACGGCTGAACTCCGAGTCAAAATCCAGCAGCACCTGCTTCATCGAGAATGTCTCGCGCCGATACGGAATACTGCTCACGCCTGTCGCCTGCTGTTCTTTGCGACTCAGGTTCTCGAACGACTCGCCCGAATAGAGGCGCAGCAGCAGGTATTTCTTGTCCACCGTGAAGTACAACTGTCCCGTATCTGCCACCGTAACAGACACATTGCGAAAGCCTTGCGTATAGTCGTAGATCATCACGTCGTACAGTTTGCCATCCACCGGATCTTTCTGTCGCACATAGATATTCAGGCCGTCTATACCGCCGTAGAACTCGCCGACAGGAATAGACAACTCCGGCGATTTCTGGCGCAGGGAGAAGATGAGCGCCCACAGCTTCGACTGGGCGGTGGGCAACACGTTGTTGCTGAAGAAAAACGCACCGATGGAGATAAATACGATCGTGACCGTCAGCGGACGCATGATGCGAAACAGCGATATACCTGCTGCCTTCATGGCTGTCAACTCGAATTTCTCGCCCAGGTTGCCAAAACTGATGAGCGACGAGAGCAAGATGGCCAGCGGCAACGCCAACGGCACAACGGAAGCCACCGCATAGACAAAAAACTCGGCTAACACCGTGAGTGCCAAGCCCTTGCCCACCAAATCCTGCACATGCATCCAAACAAACTGCATCAATAGAACAAAGATGCAGATAAACAATGTTGCCAGAAACAACCCGAGAAAGTTTCGCAACAGATATATGTCAATACGCTTGACGAGTCTCAAAATTATCCATTCAAATTCTCGCTCACAAAAATCAGCGGGAGCAAGTCGGCTGCCGAACGGAAGACAAGGGTCTCTTTCTCACCGTACAAGAGCACCTCCATCGGCTGTTTGTAGCGGTCTTCGGTCTCTATCATCACCTGTCGGCACGCACCGCACGGCGAACCCGGATCGGCAGTAAAATGTCCGTCCGTAAAACAGGCGATAGCCAGACGCATCACGGGCTGCTCCGGATGTTGTGCACCGGCGGCAAACAACGCCGTACGCTCTGCGCACAAACCGCTTGGATAAGCGGCATTCTCCTGATTGCAACCCGGAACGACAATGCCGTTCTTCAGCTCCGCAGCCGCTCCTACATGAAATCCGGAATACGGGCAATACGAGTGCTCTGTCTGCTTCTTAGCAGCCGCTACCAATGCTTGCTGCTCCGGCGTCAGTTCGTCCCACGAACAGGCCACTACCGGTGTCTTAATTTCGTACTTTTTCATATCTTAGATGTTTTTTAAGGTGCACATTAACTCAAATTAGTCTGCAAATGTACAACATTTTTTTCATATATGCAAATAATATTGCATATTTTCGCGAAAATAATCATTTTCCATAAAATTTTTAACAATTTATTTTCAATTGTTAATTATTTTTCGTACCTTTGCAAGCCAAATGTGTTATTTAACTCAGCGACAGTTATGAGGAGATACCGGTTTCTTTTTCTTTTGCTCATCGGCAGCAGTCTCTGCGCACACGCCATCACTCCCGAGGCGTTGGCTGACTCGCTCAACCAGTGGGCGGAGCTTCGATCCCGTTGGGTCAGCCGTATCAAGGTGGACAAGGTAGAGACAAAAGGCAACACCGTATCTGTCTATGCCAACAAGACGCTCGGAGGCCTGTCGCTCAGTGTGCAGCAACTGAACGACCTGCGCTTGCATGTAGCCCTATGGACACGCCGCGACTCGTCGGCAACAGTCTATCTCTATTCCGAGAATGTCGAGATCGGTACGCTCGTCTCCGACTACCACAAGCCCAACAGCCGGCGTTTTGCCTATTCCGACCGGCAGCCGCGCACCCGCATCGAAGGCCTGGCGCCGCTTCCCCTACCCCGCAGCGAGCAATGGACAGGCGGACTCTACAACCGCTATATCGCGCTCTGGCCGAGCCACGGCACCTATTATAACAAGAAGCAGCAGCTATGGCGATGGCAGCGCGCAACGATGTGGACCACCGTGGAAGACCTCTATACCACGGAATATACGCGCCAGATAGCACGCATGTTGGAAAACGCCGGAAGCGTCGTGCTCCAACCCCGTCCCAGAATGGACGGACGCGACCTGATAAAGCAGGACGGTCAATGGGTCTTCCGCGAGACAGGCGAAGCCTATCAGACAGGCCGCAGCGGACTCCGCCGATGGCAGGAAGCGGCCTGTGAATGGCTGCGATATGCCGGTTATCCGGATAGCATATACGACTATTTCAAGGGAGAAAACGACTACAAATCAGACCTATACAGCCGCGGCAAATGGGTCAATTTCCTCGTCGGAGGCAGCGAAGCAAATCCTGCGGGAGAAGGACTCGGACTGCCGGTGGATGTCTGTCTGGCGATGCACACCGACGGACTCTCCGAAGACGACAACCGCACCACGGTCGGCACGCTTGCCATTTACTATACCAAGGGCGATGACAAGAAGACGACATTCCAAAACGGCGTCAGCCGCAGCATCAACCGTGACTTGGCGGATTACGTGCAGACACAGATCGTCAACGATATTCGTGCCCTCTATTGCCCCGAATGGACACGGCGCGCACTCAACGACGCCAACTATGCCGAATCGCGAGTGCCCGAGATACCCACGGTGCTCATCGAGTTGCTCAGCCACAAGAACATGCCCGACATGATCTACGGTCTCGATCCGCAGTTCCGTTTCGATGCGTCCCGTGCTGTATATAAAGGCTTGCTGCGTTACATGCATGCCAAAGACGGTACGACGCCTGTCGTCCAACCCCTGCCCGTGCTCGACTGCCATATTGATCCCCTCGGAGGCGATACCCTGCGTCTGAGCTGGTCGCCCAAGCCCGATCCGATAGAACCGACGGCCGTGCCGACCTACTACGTCGTCTATCTGCGAGGAAATGACGGCGAATGGCAGACCGTCGTCTGCGACACCACCCGCTTTATGCACGTCGCCCGTCGCGGTACGCGCTACGACTATTATGTCGTGGCAGGCAACGCAGGCGGTCTCAGTTTCCCGTCGGAGACATTGTCGGCCTATCTGGCGCCCAAGAAAGGCAAAGAAGAGCCGCCCATGCTGCTCATACTGAATGCTTTCAACCATGTCGGCGCTCCGCTCTGGTTCAACGATTCCACCTTTGCCGGCATCGTGCCCGGCAGTTATGCCGTGGAGGACGGACTCTACGGTGCCTATATCGGCGACCAGTTCATCTATGACCGCCGACTCGACTGGACAGACGACGACAACTGCGGATTCGGTATGTGCAACCGCGACCACCAACACCTGATGACCATGGGCAACACCCACGACTATCCCGTCCGGCACGGACGGATCCTCGCCTGTTTGGGCTATTCCTATGTCAGCGCCAACGCAACGGCCATACGCGCTATCGACAGCCGGTATGCCGCCGTGGACATTGTCTTCGGCAAGCAGCCTGCGAAGGGAAAGACCGGCGTGATTGACACCCATTTGCGCCGTGCCCTGGAGAACTACCTCGCGCAATACGGCAGCGTGCTGCTTTCCGGCAGTTATCTCGGTTCCGGAATGCCCGCCTCGTCCGAGAAACGATGGTGCGAACAGCAACTCCACTACCGTTACCGTGCGCCGCGGGCGTGCCATAACGGACAGTTGGAGGCGGAGCAAGACTGGCTTGGAGTAAAACAGATTGAACTCTGGCAACAGCCCGCAGAAGACCATCTCTTTGCCGAATCGCCCGAATCACTCGATCCGGTCAACGCAGGTACGCGGCTTGGGTGCTATGCCGACATGCGTATCCCGTTCGGAGTCGCTTGGAAGAGCTATGTGTCCAAGAAGCACCACAAACAGTCACGCACAATAGTTTACGGTTTTCCTTTGGAGTGCAGCCCGCAGTTCGAGCAACTCTACCGCGCCTCCATACAATATTTAATTAATAAATGATTCCCGTTATGTTACACCTGAATGAAGAAGTGTCGCGTTGCCTTTTATGCGCTGACGCCCCATGCGGACAACAAGCCGCGCGTGCCATCAGAGCTTTGCGCTTTGAGAACCTATGGACTGCTGCCGAGTTGCTAAACCGGCTCAACGACGAAGAGATAGCCGCTGCCGAAGCAGCCTGTATCCATTACGACAGACCGATCCGCATAGCGGAGCTCAAATCACAAATCGTCCATGACCAATTATCGAAAAGCGAAGCGCCGCTGCCTTCTCTGGAAATCAATTTCTGCGACATGATATGCGAGAATCCGTTTTTCCTCGCCAGTTCGGCTATTTGCACCAACTATGAGATGGTCGCCCGCGCGTTGGAAGCCGGATGGGCAGGTGTGTTCTACAAGACGATCTGCAAGCAGGACATCCGCGAGGTGTCGCCGCGTTTCGATGCCGTCCGCAAGGAAGGAACGCCCTTCGTCGGCTTCCGCAACATGGAGCAACTGAGCGAAAACCCCTACACCATGGATTTCGACATCCTCCGCAGACTCAAACAGAACTACCCCACCAAACGCATCATCGCTTCCATCATGGGACAGACCGAGGAAGAATGGATCGAGTTGGCCAAACTGGCGGAACAGGCAGACTGCGATGCTGTCGAACTCAATTTCTCGTGCCCGCAGATGCGTCTGACCGGACTCGGTAGCGACATCGGCCAGAATCCCGAACTCATCCTCTTCTACACTTCCTACGTCAAAGAGGCGGTATCCATCCCTGTCATCCCGAAGATGACTCCGAACATCATGTCCATGACATCGCCCGCACTCGCATGTTTCTATGCCGGTGCACACGGTATCAGTGCCATCAACACCATCAAGTCCATCACGATGAGCCACGATGCGGAAGTCAGCGAGAAGAAAACCGTCAGCGGCTATTCCGGAAAAGCAGTCAAACCGATTGCCTTGCGCATGATCCACGAGATGACCGGCAATCCGATTCTCCACAAAGCCGGCATCGAGAAGCACATGGATATCAGCGGTATAGGAGGTATCGAGACATGGCGCGACGCATTGGAATTCATTCAGTTAGGATGCCGTAACGTGCAGGTCTGCACCGCCGTCATGCAATACGGATATCGTATCATCGACGACCTCATCCTCGGCTTGCAGCACTATATGCAGGAGCGCGGCATTGTCGAACTCAAGAAACTCGTCGGAGAGGAACTGAAGAACATCGTGCTGCCGAGCAATCTCGACCGCGAGACAATGGTATTCCCAAAAATCGACCGCGAGAAATGTATCGGTTGCGGACGTTGCTTTATATCCTGTGCCGACGGCGGACATCAGGCCATCGAGTTCGGCGAAGACCGCAAACCGCGCATCGTAGGCACCAAGTGCGTCGGTTGCCACCTGTGCCGCCTCGTCTGTCCTACCGGCGCCATCGGACAGGCCAAACGTATGCCCAAGCCGCAAAAGAAATAGGCTACAGCATTCCTAAGTTGTTCAGGAATATAATCAGAATCGATGTCGGCACGATGAAACGAAGCAGGATGATGTATATCTTCTTGAACCACCGTTTGATGGTGCCGACTTCGCCTTTTATCATGTTCTTCTGATTTGGCATGAACCAGCCGACAAACAGCGACATTCCCAATGCGCCGAGCGGCATCATGACGCAGGCCGTCAGCTTGTCAAAAGAGTCAAACACCGAACCGGCAAATACGCACACCACGATGAGCAGAGCCACTATTCCGGCTGTAATAAGCACGCTCTGGCCACGGCTTAGCGGATGCTTGCTGTTGGCCGATGCCTCTCGCAGGAAAGCGACAGCCACCTCCATCAACGAGATGGTCGAAGTCAGTGCCGCTATGCACAGCAGGCTGAAAAACAGCACGCTGCTAAACCATGCGAACGACATCTTCCCCAGGATGGCAGGCAGTACGACAAAGACCAGTTCCGGTCCCTCGGCGGGATTGAAACCGAAGGCAAACACAGCCGGGAAGATGATAAGACCTGCCAGCAATGCCACGAGTGTATCCAAAACGACCACCTGAATCGAACTGATGGCGACGTTCTGCGTCTTCGGCATATATGCTCCGTACGTGATGAGTGCACCCATACCGATCGACAGACTGAAGAAACTCTGTCCCATCGCTTCCATCACCACCTTCGGCGTTATCTTCGAGAAATCGGTCTGGAAGAAGAATTGCATTCCCTCATTGCTCCCGTCCAGCATCAGCACACGCCCCGCCATCAGCATCATCAGCAGAAGCAGCAACGGCATCAGTATCTTGCACAATCGCTCTATGCCTTTGTTCACTTCAAACAATAGCACCGCCGACGTCAGCACCAGCGGCAACAGGCAGAAGCCGAGCATACGCGGCTTGTTGGACACCACGTTATGGAAATTGTCAGTCAGCGCCTGCATGTCCATGCCGGCAAACCGGTTGACCGCAGCCTCCGCCAGATAATTGAAGCACCAGCCCGTCACCACGAAGTAGAAACCCATAATCATAAGCGCCGTCATCATATAGCCCCAGCTCAACCATTGCCAGCGGTTGTTGCCGTTCAGTTCACGGAACGCGCCGTACGCACCCTTGCCGGAACGCTTGCCAATCAGAAACTCGGTCATTATCAGCGGCATACCAAACAGCAGCACGCATATCAGATATACAATCAAAAATGCACCGCCGCCGTTCTCGCCGGCGATATAAGGAAATTTCCATATGTTACCCAGGCCGACTGCACTACCCGCAGCCGCCATAATCAGACCTACCTTTGAAGAGAATGAAGTTTTACTCATACACTGATTTTCGTAAACGTCATTTTCGAAATCGGCGGCAAAAGTACAAAAAAATTTGCACATCTCAAAATATTTTTGTAATTTTGCGCCAATTTGGACGCAAACAAGCAGTAATATGAGCAAACTGATAGACATTACCGATTCTGAGCAGGCGGAACTTGCCCTTGAATTCGCAGAATCCATCCATGCCGGATTTCCCTCACCGGCTGCCGACCATGCAGGCGAGCGCATCAATCTTGCACGCGAGATGACGCCCCATCCCGAAACGACGTTCTACGCCCACGTGGAAGGCGATTCCATGCGCGACGCTGGCATCCTGGATGGTGATATCGTGGTCGTTGACCGCAGTCTCGACCCGAAGAACGGGGATTTTATCGTCGCCTATATCGACGGAGAATACACCCTCAAGGAGTTCCGGCTGGATGCCACAGGCCAATGTGCCTGGCTCATTCCCCACAATCCCGATTTCCAACCCATACGCGTCTCTTCGGAAAACAATTTCCAAGTCTGGGGCGTCGTCACATACGCCATTCATAAGACCAGGCTCTGATGTTTGCTTTGTGCGACTGCAATAATTTCTTCGTCTCGTGCGAACGCGTTTTCCGTCCCGATTTGGAGGGACGGCCGGTCGTCGTGCTTTCCGGCAACGACGGCTGCGTGGTCTCGCGTTCCAACGAAGCCAAAGCACTCGGCATCAAGATGGGCACACCGTTGTACCTGATCAAGCAACTTGTCGAACGTGAGGGTGTCGTCTGTTTCTCATCCAATTTCTCTCTCTATGGCGACCTCTCCGACCGTGTCATGTCGATCATCCGCCAACATACGTCCCGCTTCGAGCAGTACTCCATCGACGAGTGCTTCTTCAGTGTCGATCATGTGCCTGCCAAAGGGCAGAAAGCCTACTGCGAGCAACTCGTTCGGGACATCCGCCGCGGAGTGGGCATTCCTGTCTCCATTGGTATTGCGTCTTCCAAGACGCTTGCCAAAGTGGCATCCAAGTACGCGAAGAAATATCCGGGCTATCACGGCGTCTGCGAGATTCGAACGGACGAGCAGCGTGTCAAGGCACTTTCCGCCTTCGAGATAGGGGATGTCTGGGGCATTGGCCGACGGGCTAAAGCCAAACTCACCGCAGCCGGTATTTCCACCGCCCTCCAGTTCGCGGAACGCTCTTCCGTCTTTGCACGCAACATGCTCAACAAACCCGGACTGCTCACGTGGCAGGAGCTGCGCGGTCAGGACGTGATAGATATTACCGAGTTGCCCATGAAGCAAAGCATCACCACCTCTCGCACTTTCGCCACGGCCATCACCGAGCAGCCTCTTCTGGAAGAACAGATAGCCAATTTCTGCGCACACTGTGCCCGCCAGTTGCGCACGCAGAAGTCCGTCGCGCAGCAGCTCTTGGTCTATGCACATACATCGCCGTTCAGGACGGATCAGGTGCAGCACTATCTCTCCGAACTCGTCATGCTCCCTGTCGCTACGTCCAACAGCCAGGAACTGATCTCCTACGCCTTGGCGGCTTTCCGCCGTGCATACCGGCAGGGAGTGCTTTACAAGAAAGCCGGTGTCGTGCTGCTGAAGATTATTCCCGAAGAGGCCGTCGTGCCTGACTTGTTTGACGTCAAAGACCGCGACCGCGACAAGCGCCTTCAGCGCGTTCTGGATCATATCGACGACCGCCACGGCAAGCGCTCTGTCATCTTCGGCTCGCAGATGACTTCCGAGAAAACGGTTTACAAAACCGAGCACAAGAGTCCGCTCTATACAACAGACCTCCGCGACATCATCACCATCCACGCCAACTGACTTTCGACTTTCTACTTAAAAATCTTGATCTTTGCTCCGAAGACGGTTTGATTCGGTTTAACGAAGACGGCAAGGAGTGGGGCTACTTGGACAAGGACGGCAAAGTCGTCATTCCGGAGCAATTCTATAGTGCAGGTGCCTTTGCTGGCGGCATAGCTGTCGTAGCAAAAGTTCCCTTTTTGCCAAAGACCATCACGGGATCATCTTCCGATCAAAGTCCATTCGCAATCCAGCGAGTGGACTTTTGGTTAAAAACGAAAAATGTGTCAAAAACTAAAAATATGTAGGCATATTTCATTTTTTGCTACAAAATCTTGCATATATCAAAAAAAAGCAGTACTTTTGCGGGCTGATTTGCGTGAATGTGCGCTCATGCGCGTGCGATGCAAGTGTAAGGAACTATATGGAATACCACTATATCAACAGGATTGACAGTCCGGCAGACTTGAAGAAAATTCCGCTCGCGGAATTGCCGGCCGTGTGCGGAGAGTTGCGTCAGTTTATCATTGAGGCGCTGAGCAAGAATCCGGGACATCTGGCATCGTCGCTCGGCACGATAGAGTTGACCGTGGCGCTGCACTACGTCTTTGACACGCCGCAGGACAAACTGGTGTGGGACGTGGGACACCAAGCCTATGCCCACAAGATACTGACCGGCCGTCGTGACCGTTTTCATACCAACCGCCAGTTCAAAGGACTGTCCCCCTTCACGAATCCCATGGAGAGCGAGTACGACGCTTTCATTGCGGGACATGCGTCCAATAGCATATCGGCGGCCTTAGGCCTGGATATTGCTAATTCGAAGATTCGAAGATTTGAAGATTTGAAGCAGAACGTGGTGGCGATTATCGGTGACGGGGCGATGACGGGCGGTCTGGCGTTTGAGGGGCTGAACAACGCCTCGATGGACAAGAACAACCTGCTCATCGTGCTAAACGACAACCACATGGCTATCGACCCGCTGAAAGGCGGCATCACGCAATACCTGGTGGATCTGACGACGAGTGCAGGTTATAACCGCTGGCGCTGGCGACTGTACAAATTAGCGGCGCGTCTGCACCTGGTGGATGAGCGCAAACGCAAAGCCATCCTGCGCCGAAACAACAACCTGAAAGCCATGTTCTCGAAGCAGGCCAACAACATATTCACGGGTCTGAACATCCGCTACTTCGGGCCGACCAACGGACATGACGTGGTGGGGCTGGTGCGCATTCTGAGCGAGATAAAGAACCACCGCGGGCCGAAAGTGCTGCATATCATCACCAAGAAAGGCAAAGGATATGCCCCGGCGGAAAACGACCAGACGGTATGGCATGCGCCGGGAGAGTTTGATGTCACTACCGGCGCCCGCCGGAGTGACAATTCGAAGATTCAGGAATTTGAAGATTCGAAGATTCCGCCGCTGTGGCAGGAGGTGTTCGGCGAGACGCTGCTGGAGATGGCGAAGAAGAACGAACGCATCATAGGCGTGACGCCCGCCATGCCGAGCGGATGCAGCATGTGCATCATGCAGAAAGAGTTGCCCGACCGCGTGTTTGACGTAGGTATCGCCGAAGGGCATGCCGTGACGTTCAGCGCCGGACTTGCCAAAGCAGGCATGCTGCCCTACTGCAACATCTATTCGACTTTCCTGCAACGCGCATACGACAACATCGTGCATGACGTGGCGCTGCAGAACCTGCACGTGGTGCTGTGCATCGACCGCGCTGGCATCGTGGGCAACGACGGCGCAACTCACCATGGTCTGCTCGACCTTGGCTACCTGCGTCCGATTCCCAACATGCAGATATGCGCTCCGCGTACGGGCGAAGATCTGCGCGAGATGATGATGCTGGCAGAGGGACTGGAAGGACCGGTGGCGATAAGGTATCCGAGAGGACGATGTCCTTCGGAAGATTCGAAGATTAGAAAATTCGAAAATTCGAAGATTACTTACGGCAAGGGGGTGAAGCTCAGGGATGGAAAAGATGTGGCGGTGCTGTCGTTGGGCGCGATCGGCAATGCGGTTGCAGAAGCGATTGACCAATTGACAATGGAAAATGAACAATGGACAATTGCGCATTATGATATGCGGTGGTTGAAGCCGATAGACGAGGAGTTGCTGGAGGAAGTGGGCAAACGCTATAAAACGATCGTGACCGTTGAGGACGGCATGATAAGCGGCGGATTAGGTTCTGCCGTACTGGAGTGGATGGCCGACCACGGTTATACGCCACGCATCGTGCGTCTGGGCGTGAAAGACCAATTTGTGGAACACGGCTCGACGAAGGAATTGTATCACATGTTAAAACTGGATAAAGAAGGCCTATGCGAATCATTATTGCAGGTGCTGGAGAAGTAGGAACGCACTTGGCGAAACTTCTCTCGCGCGAAAACATGGAAATAAGTCTGTTGGACGAGAATCCCGACAAACTGGGTGACCTGAGTGCCACCTACGACATACTGACCAAAGTGGGCAGTCCGACCTCGATACGCGATCTGCGCGATCTGCGAACCAAGGACTGCGACCTGTTTATCTCCGTTACGCCGCATGAGACGGAGAACATGACAGCCTGTCTGATAGCCAACTCGCTGGGTGCGAAACGTACCTTGGCACGGATAGACAACTACGAATACCTCATGCCCGAGAACAAGAAGTTCTTCGAGCAGATGGGTCTGAACCACCTGATTTATCCGGAAGTGCTGGCGGCGAACAATATCGTGGAGAGCCTGCGCACCAACTGGATGCGATACCACTTCTCGCTGTGCGACGGCAAGCTGGAACTGTGCGTGGTAAAGGTGCGTGCCGGTGCGCCGGTGATCGGTCAGACGTTCCGCTCGGGCTACTACGCCCATGGACACTACCGCATCGTAGCCATCAAACGCATGAACGAGACGATCATCCCCAACGGCAACGATTACGTGAAAGAGGGCGACATGGTCTATGTGGTCAGCACCAAAGAGCAAATCAACTTCACGCGCGAACAACTCGGTAAACCGAAACGCGAGATAAAAAGCATCATCTTCTTCGGCGGCGGGCGTATCACCCACAAAGCCTGCCTCTCCTTGCCGGAAGACAAACAGATAAAAATCATCGAGCCGGACAAGAAGCAATGCGAGTATATCTCGGAGAAACTGCCCAACGCCCTGGTCATCCATGCCGAGCCGTCGGACATGGAGACACTGCTCAACGAAGGACTGCAGGAAGCCGACGCCGTGGTAGCCACGATGGATTCGAGCGAGAGCAACATCTTCGCTTGCCTGACCGCCAAACGTTTCGGCGTGCGCAAGACGATAGCCGAGATAGAGAGCATCGACTTCATCCCGATGGCGGAAGGTCTGGACATCGGCTCGGTGCTCAACAAAAAGACCATTACCGCCAGCTATATCTATCAGATGCTTTTAGGCGCGAACGTGCGCAACCTGGCGAATGCCGATGCGGAGATTGTGGAGTTTGAAGCCCATGAGTCGTCGCCCATCACCAAGGACATGATCAAAAACCTGTGTCTGCCGGCTGATACCAACATAGGCGGCATCGTGCGTGCAGGCGAAGGACTGCTCGTGAACGGCGACACGCAGATACTGCCGGGCGACCAAGTGGTGGTTTTCTGCAAGAGCCACGCGTTACGTAAACTGGAAAAACTGTTCAAATGACCAAACTGTTCAACGGCAAAATAGTATTTCGTTCCCTGGGTGCGCTGCTGGTCATCGAGTCGCTCTTTATGATCGTTCCGACCGTAACCGCCTACCTCTACGAGAACAGCGATTTGGGCGCATGGATCGTGACCACCGTACTCACGATGTTAGGCGGTCTGCTGTTCCTGCTCATCGGTCACGGCGCGCAGAAGCGGGTCGGTGAACGCGAGGGCTATGTGATTGTAGCCTCCGTCTGGATCGTCTTCTCGCTGTTCGGCATGCTGCCGTTCTGGCTGAGCGGTGCGTTGCCGACCTTGGCAGACTGCTGGTTTGAGACGATGGCTGGCTTCACGACGACGGGTGCAACGGTATGTGCCGACGTGGAGAGCATGAGTCAGTCGTTGCTGCTCTGGCGTGCGCTGATGCAATGGGTCGGCGGCTTGGGAATCATCGTGCTATCTGTCGCCATCCTGCCGATGTTCGGACTTGGCGGCATGCAGCTGTACTCGGCGGAAGTGACGGGCGTGAGCTATGAGAAACTCAGTCCGCGTATTGCCGACACGGCAAAACATATGTGGGTGACGTATATCCTGCTGACCGTCGCACAGACCCTGCTGCTCTACTTGGAAGGCATGCCGCATTTCGATGCCATCTGCCACTCGATGTCCACTATCTCCACCGGCGGATTCTCCACGCGCAACAACAGCATGATCGACTACAATGCCGCCATTCAGTGGACGACGGCTGTCTTTATGTTTCTGTCGGGTATGAATTTCACCCAACTGATTTACCTGTTCCGCGGACACCCGAGCCGGATCTTCAACGATGAAGAGACACGCTGGTACTCGATAGCAGTAGGCGTAGCTACAATCTTCCTGTCCGTCGGTCTGTTTATCCACTACGGCATAGAACACGATTTCAGTCAGCTGCGTTTTGCCCGCGAGACATTCGGGATGAGCGAACGCGCTCTGAGAAAAGGTTTCTTCATGGTGGCTTCGGCAATGACCAGCACCGGTTTTGCCGCCAGCGACTACATGACATGGCCCAAACTGCTGTGGGTATTTGTCTTCTTCTTGATGTTCACCGGCGCCGCTTCGGGCAGTACGGCCGGAGGTATCAAGTGGGTGCGTATCGGCATCTTTGCCAAGTCGGCGATGACCGAATTGAAACGCCGTATCCACCCGAATGCCGTCATCCCCGTGCGCTTCAACGGGCGAACCGTCAACGAACAAACGACCAGTAACGTGATGGCGTTCCTGTTCTTCTATATAGTCATCATCATTCTGGCTTCGCTCATCTTCTGCGCGTCGGGCGTGAATTTCGACGAGGCTATCGGCACGGCCGTTTCCGGCATTGGCAACGTGGGTGTATCTATCGGCCAGTTCGGTCCACTGGGTTCCTACATCGACTATCCTACTGCCGCAAAATGGACGATGACAGCCGTCATGCTGATAGGCCGTTTGGAGATATTTACCGTATTGTTGTTGTTTAGTAAAGCACTCTGGAAGAAATAATGAACTCAATGAAACCCAGCCGTATAGCGGCGATATATTTTCTGATAATCGCAATCCTGGCGCTCATGTGTCTGCTGGTGCCGGAAGACGGCATCCATATCGACCTCAGATGGCCGACGATGAACGAGATGCTGGAAGTGCAGACCGACACGACAGCCGCAGAAGAGATTGTCGTGATAGACACCGTTGCCGCCGAGCCGGTCGTGGTGGAGGACGTCGTGGATACGCTGAAAGATACGCGTTTCTACCTGACACGCTTCTATCAGTCGCTTGACAGCACCCGCACCCAGACGATACGCGTGGTGCACTACGGCGACTCGCAACTGGAGGAGGACCGCATGACGATGATTCTGCGCCGCAACCTGCAGAAACGCTATGGCGGAGGAGGCGTCGGACTGCTCCCGCTCCATCAGACGATAGCCATGCGTACCGTGACCCAGATAAGCTACATCAACGGCAAGCGGCAAGACAAGAAACAGGGACCGAAGCGCTATCTCGTCTATGGTCCGAAAGACATGCACCGCAGCGACGGCATGTACGGCGTGATGGGACAAGTGGCTGTGATGGACAACAGCCTTGTGCCCGGCAGCGAACAACTGGAAGTCAGCGTACAAGCCATCGGCGACTCGACCGCCACGGAACGCTATTTCTCACGCATCCGTCTGATTGCCGACCCGGCTATCACGATACGTGCCAACGGACAGGAAGCCCGAAACGGCGGATTCATTGCCCTGAAAGACAGCACACGCAACGTACGTGTTCTCTTCTCCGGCAAAGGCCCGGTATATGGCTTCTCGCTGGAGACACCGACCGGCATACACGTGGATAACATCCCTATGCGCGGATGCTCGGGCTTTGTATTCGCCTCGATGAACCGCCAGCAATGCGCCGACTACTATCGTGCCACCAACACAAGGCTCGTCATCATGCAGTTCGGCGGCAACGCCATCGGCAGCAACAGCCGTGCGACCATCAAGTACAACGTAGAACAGCTGCGCAAGCAGGTGAAAATCATGAAGGAGAACGCTCCCGACGCAGCCATTCTGTTTATCGGTCCGAGCGACATGCTGGTGCGCAAACAGGGCAAGATGCAGACCAACGAAGGCGTGCCCTACATGGACAAACTGCTGCTGCGCATGGCGCAAGAAGAACGCATCGGCTACTGGTCGCTGTACGAAGCCATGGGCGGACGCAACAGCATGCTACGCTGGCAAGAACAGCACCTGGCAGGCAAAGACGGTGTCCACTTCACGCCGAAAGGTGCCGACCGCGCCGGACAAATGCTGTACGACTGGTTGATGGCAAACGGAGAATGGAGGAAGTAAGGAGTGAAGAGTGAAGAGTGAAGAGTGAAGGAGTGAAAGAGTTTATAGGTTTATGAGTTAATTGGTTTATGGAGGATTTCTTACGACATATATTTGCATTTAACGAAGACAGCCCGCTGCTGTTTACCCAGTTCTATTTCTGGGCTTTCTTCGCACTGGTCTATGCGCTGTTTGCGCTGATCATACAATACGGCTGCAAGGGCGAGCAATCCCGCCGCAGGATGCACATGCGCAACGTGTATCTGATGTTTGTCTCGTGGTTCTTCTATTACAAGACAAGCGGCCTGTTCCTGCTCATCCTGCTCTTCGTCACGATGAGCGACTGGACGATAGCGCGGCTGATTTACCATTTCCGCGAACGCGCGAACCTCAAGAAAGCGTTGCTCGTGCTGTCGGTGGCGATCGACCTCGGACTGCTGGCTTATTTCAAGTACGCCTACTTCTTCACCAACATGGTGAACGATATCTTCGGCACGCAGTTCCAGGTGTTCGACATCTTTGCATACATCGGCAACGGCTTTGCCGAGAAAGGACGCTTCATGGTGGATGCCATCGTGCTGCCCGTGGGTATATCGTTCTTTATCTTCCAGGTCATTTCCTATACGACAGACGTCTATCGCAACCATATCAAGCCGCTCCGCAATCCGCTGGACTTCGGCTTCTATGTAGCCTTCTTCCCGCAACTGGTAGCCGGTCCTATCGTGCGGGCGGCGACGTTCATCCCGCAGCTGTACAAGCCGTTCTTCCTCGGGCGGAGGCAGTTTGGCATCGCCGTCTTCTGGATACTCAACGGTCTGGCAAAGAAGATCATCCTGTCCGACTACCTGGCGGTAAACATCATCGACCGCGTGTTCAACAACCCCATGCTCTTCTCCGGCTTTGAGAACCTGTTTGCGCTGTTTGCGTATTCGATGCAGGTGTATGCCGACTTCTCGGGCTATACGGATATTGCCATCGGTGTGGCGATGCTGATGGGCTTCTATCTGCCCAAGAACTTCGACTCGCCGTACAAGTCGCAAAACCCGCAGGAGTTCTGGCGCCGCTGGCATATCAGTCTGGGCAGCTGGCTCAAGTCGTACCTGTATATCCCGCTGGGCGGCAACCGCAGCGCCGGTTTCGGAACGTATTTCTGGTTGACCACGATCGGACTGATCACAACCGTTCTGACCGGCTGGTGGTGGATGCTCATCCCCTTTGCCCTGCTCATCACCGCCATCGCTATCTACAACCGTTACCTCAAAGCCAAGGCAGCCGGCAAACTGTCGTCGCAGCAGAAACTGCTCTACTCCAACCTCAACTCGTTTATCACCCAGATACTGGGCGGTCTGTGGCACGGCGCCAGCTGGAACTTCGTCATCTGGGGCGGTATCAACGGCATCGGTATGATCGTCAACAAGATTTGGCGTGTGCTCCATTGGCATTGGCGCTTCTGCCTGATGTCTGCCGGACTGATCGCGTTGCTTGTTTGGCATCTGATTGACCCCTTGCCCGTCATCAACATGTTTGCCGTCTGGACGGGAATCGTGTGGGTCGTAACGCTCGTTCGCTATATCTATTGGCTGCTCACGAAGAACAAAGCAGTAAATCATACATTTGAAATCATAAATCATAAATTAGCCATGGGCTGGGCGATACTCCAGACCTTCACGTTCATCACCTTCACGCGTCTGTTCTTCCGTTCCGGTTCCAACTTGGATCCCGCTACGGCGAACAAAGAGGCTTGGGAGACAGCCAAGAACATGGTCAACCAGATAGGCGGCGCATGGGACAACAGCGTCATAGCGCCGTTCTGCCATGAGTTCCGCGCCGTCGTATGGGCGTTTGTCATCGGTATGCTCATCCACTGGATGCCCGCCAAGTGGAAACAATGGTACCGCCTCTATTTTGCCCGACTGCCGATGCCGCTGCTGGTGGCTGCTGTCGTGGTGGCTATCGTGATTATCTATCAGTTCGTCTCGGCAGAGATGCAACCGTTTATCTATTTCCAGTTCTAACGGTTTAACGGTTTAACGGTTTAACAGTATAACATGACAATAGGAATCACAGGAGGCATAGGAAGCGGCAAGACCAGTATAGCCCGGGCGTTGGAAGCGCACGGCTATCCTGTCTATTACAGCGACGTGGAAGCCAAACGCATCATACTGACCAATCCCATGGTGCGCTCGGGCGTGGAATCGCTGTTCGGCTCCGAGGTCTTCGAGGGAGAGAAATACCACACCGAACTGGTAGCCCGCCAGGTCTTTGCCCACCCGGAGTTGCTCGAACGGCTCAACCGCATCGTGCATCCGGCCGTCAGTTATGACGTCAAGCACTGGGCGAGTCGCTATCGGGAAGAACTGTGCTTCGTAGAATCCGCCATCCTGTATAGCAGCGGACTGAGCGCGCTGTGTGACCATGTCGTCTGCGTCGAGGCGGACGAGGCATTGCGCATCAAGCGCGTATTAGGACGCGACTACCCGCATCCTACCGAACGCGATATAAATAAGGTTCGCGCACGTATGCGTGCACAAGACGAGGAGGCCAGGCTCGCAACACGGGCGGACATCGTTATTCACAGCAGCGAACAGACTGTTCCTGCCGAACTCGCCGAAGGACTGATCCGGGAACTTACTCGTGGTGGTAATTCTCACCCCGCAGAATCGTAAAGGCGCGATACAGCTGCTCGACGACAAGCAGACGTATCATCTGATGAGAGAACGTCAGGCGGCTGATTGACAGCTTGCCCTTGGCACGCTGATACACCTCTTCCGAGAAACCGTACGGACCGCCTATGACGAGCCATAGATCCCTACCGGCTGTCAACTTCTTTTGCATCCATTGCGCCAATTCTATCGAACGGTATTCCGCGCCATGCTCGTCCAGCAATATCATGTCGGCAGAAGCGGGCACGGCTTGCAATATCTGTTCACCCTCACGCTGCTTCTGCTGCGCCTCGCTGAGCGACTTGGTATTCTTCAGTTCGGGCACAACGATCATCTCAAACGTCACGTAGTGACGCAGCCGCCCGCAATAGTCGGCGATGAGCGTATCCAGTTCGCTACTGGTCGTCTTTCCTACAACAAGCAGATTCAGTTTCATACCGTTCAAATCAAATATCGGGGGCAAAGGTACAAAAAAAAGTTGAAAATGGAAAATTAAATTGCATCAAATCGTAGTTTTTTTTGTGTATGTCAGATTTTTTTTGTAATTTTGCACCATCATTTTGAAAAACCGTCCCATCCGTGACGTAAAACCGGAGCAATCTATCGGCCATATATGACCGATCAAAATCTATCGGCCCATACCTTCAGATCGTGCCCAAAGGGCTAAGAAGCTTGACCGATCACCCCAAGCGCAAAACGTTGCGCAGACATATAAAAAAAACGAAGCGTTTGCTTTACTTTTGAAATGAAAAAACTTTTTACCCTTTTCCTCGCGCTTGCAGCAAGCGTAGGAACAATCTTCGCTGAAAGTGGCACTTGTGGTGAAAACCTCACTTGGACTTTAGAAAATGGCGTGCTTACCATCAGTGGAACTGGGGCAATGAGGGACTATCGCATGTTTGAACAGATGGGGTCTATGAAAAGTGATGCTCCTTGGTTTGAATATGGACATTTAATAAAAACCGTAATTATAAAAGAAGGTGTCACAAGAATTGGAGATACTGCCTTTTTTCTTTGTTATAACTTAACTTCTGTGACGATTTCAAACAGTGTCATCAGCATTGGAAATGGTGCTTTTGGTGTTTGCAAAAATTTGACCTCAGTGACTATTCCCAATAGCGTCACAACCATTGAAAATGGAGTCTTTTGGGAGTGTTCTAACTTGATTTCTGTGACTATTCCAAATAACGTTACCAGCATTGGAAATTGGGTTTTCGACGGGTGCTCTAGTTTGGCGTCGCCTATCTACTGCGATCATATATTTGCACACATGCCTAAGAACTATTCTGGGGCTTATGCTATCCCAAATGGTATAGAAACCATTGCTGGTGGAGCTTTCAAAGATTGCTCAGGTTTGACTTCGGTATCGATTCCGAATAGCGTCACATACATTGG
>JAFPJV010000047.1 GCA_017425065.1 Paludibacteraceae bacterium | reverse complement strand
GGTGTAAGGTGTACGGTATTTTTAATGCGGGATGATGAGTTTTAATACGTCGTCGGCTTTTCCTCGGCTTGTCATTGGCTTTAAAGTCTAGGATTGTCTCGAGAATGGCAGGGAAACGGCTCGAGAACGAGTCGAGGAGGGCAGTAAGTGGCATTAGTCACGAAGAAAGAGAAACGCGAGCCTGACGACTCGCGCACGAAATAAAAAGAAGACGGATAATATCCGAAAATAATAAAAAAACTAAAACTAACCGGCATTAAATGCCGGCGAAATGGACGAAGAAAGGCCGGATATTATCCGGCAAAATGAACGAAGCAAAACTCCGCGCTATCACGCGGAGCAGGGAACGAAAGACACCCCCCAACCCCCTCTCAAAGGGGGAGAAAAATCCGCCTCTCAGGCGGGGCAATGAACGAAAGGTCGAGTGGTTCGACGGGCAAAAACCGAAATGGCTCCGTGACCAAAAGCCGGATAGTATCCGGCAAAACAAACGAAGCGAAACTCCGCGCTGTCACGCGGAGCAGGGGACGAACTAAAACGCGAGGCGACATGAAGGATACTTGATTCTTACTCATCCTCACCATTTTTCCATTTACGCTTTTCTTCGTCATCTTTTTTACGCTGGTTGGCAAAATGGATTAACAAGCCTCCAACTACGCCAACCATACAGGCTCCTCCAAACTTGGAGCCAGCTGCTTCTGGATTACCACTTGCTAATGCCCCAAAGGCTATTATCAAGTTAATAGCCGCCATTACCAAACAGAAGATTCCAAAACCTTTCATTGCATATCATTTTTAGTTACATCATCAAAATCCGGTTGATTTTTCTTGGAACATAATGTGATTATCAATCCAAGAATGGGAGAAAGAAATAGACTTGCGAGAAAAGCCCAAACAAATCCAATTCTACGTTTTGACCCAAGCCAACCAATTAATAAGGCAAAGATTAGTAGTATTACGATTCTTACGAAGATTTCGTCATCCATAAAATGTTAAAATTAGAAATTGATATTAAGTTTTTCTATTGCTTCTTTTTTCAATAAAAGTAATTTGCTATAGTTATTCTGATTGCGCGTTATTTCTTGAAACAACTCATTAGCCAGTTTATTCATATCAGGTTCAACAAATCGATCCGGATGACATTTAACTTTGAGTTGGTCGTACAATTTCTTCGCCTCGAAGACATGCATTGTATCTGACCAATTGATATTATTTGTTTCTTTCAATACTTGTTGTTTGATTTTATGTTGCGTACTACGCTTCGCTTTCAGCAAAAGCAAAACAACGATGATAAGCAAAACAACAACTGCAGTAATAACCCAAAGCCAAACAGAATTATAAAAAACACTTTGTTGATCTATCAATTGGGGCTGAGAGTGGATAGAATCAGACAATATGGAAATAGTATCTTTCATTGGATAGATTTGAACATGTTTGTATAATCTAATGCGAGGTAATCCTTCAGTTGCCAACGGCAACCGTAATTACCCACATCACAATGTATTTCTAATGTGTCAAAACCGAGAACAACTAATCTTCGAACAAGGATATCATTCCCAATAATTACTTCCCCGATTGAGATGATCTCATTTCTTGAAAGTTGTTTACCTGCATAAGCACGAATGCGAAACCCAGAAGCCCACCAATGAGAATAGGCGTGTTTGTATTCTGACACACCACGAGACACACTCGCCTCCATAAGAACAGGCATAACTCCAGCTACAAAAGCATCCTTTGCATGTTGATTAAAATCCAAGATAAGAGCGTTTCGCTCATTTCGGTCTTGGAACCATTGAAGAATTTTAAGCCAGATATTCATATATGTAACAATAATCTAAAGGTTGTGTGAGATAGCATATATAATAGCATATATAATAATAGGTATGCCTAGTGTAATAATCACGCCTACAATTTCATAAGGATTAAGATTAAGCCCCTTTTCTTCCGGTTCTTCAGGTTCTTCCGGTATTTGTGTGATTTTTTTGTAGTAGGGATCGGTATCTATAAATTTTTCCAATGCTTCGTAATTGTCTTTGATTTGTATCAATCGCCCCATAGCTTCATTCGCTTCACTCAAGCGTTCTGAATCATAATAACCTTGGGAGCTGGTATATTGCTTTGGATTAATCAAGTTAGAGATATGAGTAAAAAGACGAGTTGGTGAAAAATTCAAACCTAAACTTGAACTAGCAGAAACTCGTAAATCTCTTAATTCTTGAGGTGTTTGTTCATCATTAACATTAAAGTCACGCTCTTTGTCCACTAAGGTTTTGTAGATTTGATTGGCTATCGCTACTTTTTGTGCATCGTAGGGAGTCATGAAATTCTCAGGAGCACACTTAACTTTCATCTCTTGATAAAGATTTTTGTATTGTGGTTCCGATATCGAAGATTTTATATCTTCTCCCGTAGGAATTTCTTCCCATTTGATATTGTTGTATTCTTGTGTTCTCATAATAATTGTATTTATCTAGATGTTTGTACGAAAAAAGCGTGGGCTTTCGCTCGCTTCATTTGATTTGTTGAGGTCTTCGACTACCTTAATGTTTCAAATTTACGCACGGAAAACTCACGCTGATACGTGAGCGTGCATAAACCGTACTTGAAACATTAATAATTTGTGAAAGTGTCGAAGTTTCAACAAATCAAGTTGGGCTTATAACGCTTTATTTATGTTATGTCAGCGCAACGCTTTGCGCTTGGGTTGATCGGTCATATATGGCCGATACATTTTTCCGCTGCAAGCGCCGATCCGGTTTATGAGGCAATGCCTATCTCATAAAGATATTCCGGGGCAAAGCCTATCTCATTAGACCAATCTACCGTAAACGGGTCTAACGTATAATTGCGGAAATAATCCAAATCCTGTAACTTGGTGCAAATACCTTTTTGTGCTAACGGCCAGAAGTCCACAAGTTTAGTTGTGCCATCATTAAAAGACAGACGCAACACATAGTCGCGAACATAATCGGCATTCGTTACTTTTAAAATAGGATTCATACTTACCTCCTTTCTATTGTAAAGGCTCAATTTTGATTGGTTCTTCGGATTTACCTAAACGTTCCCAGTTAGCCAACAACTCATCTTGATGTTGATCCAGCCATTCATATACCATGCGCAAAGCGCGACGTGGCAAAGAACCGGTGATGATACCATCCTTTATTGTAATAATCGCTTCATAACCCTGGTACTTTACATGAAAATGAGGAGGATTATGTTCGCTCATATACATGTAAATGGATATTCCATAAAAAGAACTAATCTCAGGCATGACATTATTCATTTTTGATTTCGGGTGCAAAATTACAAATAAAAAATGACATACGCAAATTTGTATGCCATTTTCTTTGATTTTATCCGGTTTGACGTCACGGATGGGACGAATTTCTAATTCGGCTGCAAATTACGGTAAGGGGGTCAGGGGATAGACCAGATTGACGATGAGGATGTTTGCAGCCAAGATGATGAGGTTCATCAGCAAGCCTATCTTCAGGAAATCGCTGAAACGGTAACCGCCCGGGCCATAGACCAACATATGTGTCGGCGAGCCGATAGGCGTAGCAAAACTGCTGCTCACGGCAATCATCAGCGCAATCAGGAAAGGATACGGTTCGTAGCCCAGTTTCTCCGCCGCCTCGTACATAATGGGGAAGAACATCGCACCCGCCGCCGTATTGGAGATAAACTCCGTGATGAACGTACCTGCCAAACAGATAGCCGTCATCACGACGATGGGATTCGTGCCGCAAATATCCAAGATACCTGTTGCCATGCGTTCGGCTATACCGGTCTTCTGGATTGCGATACCCAGCACGGCACTACAAGCGAAAATCATCAGTATATCCCAATTGATTGAGCGCATCGCCTGCTCCGGCGTGCAGCAGCGGAAGATGAGCATTGCAAACACCGCCAGGACAGCACATTGCAGCAGCGGCAGTACGCCCAGCGCGGACAGCGTGACCATCGCAATCATCACAGCGCTCGACAGGAACGTACCCCATCCGATATTCGGTATGTCTTCGGACTCGAAGAAATGCAGGTCGCGGCTCATCGCCTTGGTATCCGTCTTGAACTCCTTCAGGCTCTCAAGCAGCAGCGTATCGCCGGCTTCCAGTCTCACCTCTCGCGGCGACTCCTCGATACGGCTTCCTCGGCGGCTCACCGCCACCAGCGTCACCTGATGTTCTTTCTCAAAACCGTTGGCACCCATCGTTGTACCGATCAGATGGCTGCCGAAATTGACATATGCCGTACGCAGTCGATGCGAACTCTGGGGGACATCTTCGTAATGGAAGACAGGATGGTCGGCATTAACCAATCCGTGGGAGCGTTCCAAGTCCAACAGGTCGCCTATCTGTCCCGCATATATCAAGCGGTCGCCACCCATCAGCGGTTCATCGTCCGGCACGGGTGACAAGATCCTCTCGTCATCGAAATGGCGCAACTCGATCAGACTTCCGCCCTGTACGCTATTCAGTCCCAACTCGCCGACCGTCATGCCGATATGCTTATTGTCGGAAGGCACGAGCATCTCCACCGTGTAATCTTCCGTGCTCTCAAACGCCTCTTCCGGCGCCTTGCGGTCGGGCAACAACCGACGCAAGGCGATGATACTGAGTACACCGACCGCCAGGCAGAACAAGCCCGGCACGGTCGTTGCCAGGATATTCATGGCTTCGCCCGTTTTCTCCTCGTACAGACCGCTGATAATCAGGTTTGGCGGCGTACCGATAAGTGTACAGACGCCACCCATTCCCGATGCGTAACTCAGCGGAATCAACAACTTGGACGGCGAGATGCCGAGCTTCTTCGACCACATCTTGACGATATTCACAAAGAGCGCCACCACGGTCGTGTTGCTCAAGAACGAACTCAACGCCGCCACGGGCAACATCAGCCGTAGAACGGACTTGGCATAGGTCTTGGGCGTACCCAAGAGATGCTTGACGATCCATTGGAGCACACCGGTATGCATCAAGCCGGCAATCACCACAAACAGCACGCCCACTACAGCAACGGATGTCTGGCTGATGCCGGACAAGGCCTCTTTGGCATCCAACACGCCGGTGACAAACAAGATACCTACCGCACAGAGAAACACCACGTCGGAACGCATGCGGGTGAACAGCAACACGCTGAACATCGCAAACACCGTCACAATCGTGATCCATGCGTCTAAACCAAATCCTAAAAATACAAACGAATCCATATCTTTTCTTCTTTTCACTATTTAGATTCCGCCGGGTTGTCGTAACAGTTGCGGCAGATGGTGCGGAGCTGTTCTTCGTCGGCGATGATTGTTCGGAGGGCTTGCAGGCCCCGGACATTCCGTTCGCTACGTAGCCAGAGACGCAGATAGCCTCCTTCGGCATATTTCTCGAGCAGGTGCTCCCGGCTACGGCGGTAAAGCGTCTCGAAATCTCCGTCAGGGAAGAGCGCGGCACTAAAAGCCATCGTGCGCCGGATAACGGTCTGCGGATCAATCTGGCGATCCGCCTCCGCCACTATAGCGCCATACACGGAGCGCGGAGGATGTTTGCCGCTGGCACGATGGTCTTCCACGGCGTCACGCATCGTCGTCAGTTGCTCCGGCGTAAACCATTGCTGCAAGGCTTCGTCTTCCATGAGGATTCTGCCGGAATGGATATGATGGCTCTCGCGGTCGAAACGCAATCCCAAGTCGTGGTAGGCCGCGACAACATACGCCATCCGTTCGTCGGCATGATACGCCCGTGCGAGTTTGAGACTCTCCCGGATAACCGTCTCGGCATGATCGCGCCTGTGTCCGGCATCAAACGCATCGTACTGCGGCAGGATATTGCGGGCGATATGGGTGAAGAGCAGGATGTCCTGCGGATGGTCTGCGACATATCCCGCATCACCGGCAACGAGTTGCTCTCGCGGCACAAATCCCCACGAGCATGCCACAAAAGGTACATTCGCATTTGCAGCAGTCTCCCGGTCCACCAGGCTGTCGCCGATGTAAATTAGTTGAGAGTTGAGAGTTGAGAGTTGAGAGTTTAAAGTGGAGAGGACGTCGGAGACTATTTGGGGATTGGGTTTGCGTGGGATACCTTCGCGTTCGCCAAGGACGACATCAAAAATACCGGGGAAGAAACGGTTGACAATCTTCTCCGTTGCCGCTTGGTACTTATTGCTTGCCACAGCCAGCTGGCAGCCCTGCGCTTTGAGCGTGCGCAACAGTTCGGGCACGCCCGGATAGGGACGTGTAAAATCGCAGTTGTGCTCGTCGTAATACGGCACGAAATGAGCGCGCACACGTAGCACGTTTTCCTCTGTACGTTCCGTTTCGGGCAAGGCACGCCGGATAAGGTTGTTGATACCGTTACCCACCATCCGCGGATACGCCTCTATCGGATGCTCGGGAAAGCCGGAAAGCCGTAGAGCGTGGTTGCAGGCATAGCCCAAATCGTCGATGGTGTTGAGCAACGTGCCGTCCAAGTCAAAGATAACAATCATCTTTAGAACAGATAGCCCATCTTGACGTAGAAGTTCGCCCATTTCTGGTTGTCCTGTTTGTTATAGGGCGCTTGGTTGACGGGCATTGCCCAATCGGCAGAAAGCACAAAGTTCTCGTTCATACCTATTTTGAGTCCCAGGCCGGCGGACATATGCGGCCACCATGCGTTGCGGTCGCGGGTATCGAAATAGGTGTCGTAGTCATCGCCGCACGCCGTCATGCTCTCCAGCAAGTCACGGTACTTGCCGTCGGTATGCGTTTCGACCAGTTCGTTCAGGTCGTACGGCTGGGTAATAACACCGAGGTCGAAGAACGGGTTGAGGCCGACGTAGAAATGCTGGCGACCGATGTCGAAGTCCACGACGCGGAAACGAAATTCCACATTGGCGAAGGCAAAGCCGTTCGCCAGGATACGGTTAGCCATCATACCGCGGATGGAGTTGCCGCCGCCGAGTCCCTCATAATAGACGCGCTGGATGAAGAGTGTGTTGAGGTAGTTGTTCATATAGAACGGCGAGCGTCCGGCAATCAGGTTCTGGGTGCCTATACGATAGGCAAAAGTGATGCGGTTGATGCCGTTCTTGTCGTAATAACACGGCACGTAATGGCGGAACGTGAAGTTGAACTGCAGGTGGTTGTAACCCGCCGATGCCTGTTGTCCGTAGGCTGCATTGAATGCAGCGGAATAGGTAAAGAAGGCATCGGCATAGATTCCGCGGTTGGGACCCTGCCGCTTGTCGCGCGTGTCGTAAGTGATACCGCCGCGCACATACGGGTGCCATCCGCCTTTGGCTTCGTCCTTGCCGATGAGTCCCCATTGTTTGTATTTGTCGTAGAGCAGTTCCTGGTCGGGATTGAGGGCTTTCTGGTGATCGAGCGTCGGGTCATACTCGTTCTTGCCGTTGAGCATGTTGATATCGCAGTCGTCGATGAGGTAGCCGAGCACACCCAGACCTGCATTCCACTTGAGGTCTTTGTATATCGTCCCCTCGATGTCTCCTGCCACGCGGATGAGGTCGCGTTTGTACTTGTAGAAGACACGCGAACGGTACTCGTCGATGTTCATCTTCTCGGGTTTCTTCGACCAGTTATGCCAATCGTAGTGGTAGCGCGTATCGTAGCCGTTGAAGCCATAGAAATCACACATAGCATCGGGCAGGTAGGTAGCGTCCAACGTGAGACGATGATTCGGGATGAGATACTTGGAGTCGTAATTGAAACGGAAGATACCGTGATGCTTGGTCGTATAGGCACCCTCGAAATAGAGCGAGTGGATATACTCGGGATACTGCGAACCGTCGCCATAGTAATAGACGTTGGTCAGCACACCTCCCTGGAACCCGTAATCCGCATCATAGGCAATGGATGGCAGGATACCGAAGTTCCAGCCCGTCTTGATCTTACGGCCGAGAGAATCTACTTCCTGCGGCTTCGGCTGCTTCTTAGCCATCGCAGGAATAACAAGCAAAGAGCAAATAACACAGAGGAGATATTTTTTCATTTCAAATTTATGATTTCAAATTTTAAATTTTTCCAGTTTTCTAGAGATCTATATTTTTAGATATCTAGGGTAATAACATTGCTATGGCGACACCGAGGTAGGTGCCGATGGCATATCCGACGAGTCCGATGACAATACCGGAGATGAGCACTTTCTTATTCTTCATCGCACCTACGACGGGCGGCACGAAAGGCGGCGAACAAAGCAGGGCTATCTGGCTGACACAGAACAGGTCGCCACTCACCTTCATGATACGGCAAAGCAGCAGATGCAGCGTAGCGGCAATAATCATCACCCATGCCACGAACAGTCCGATCATCAGCGAGCCGCCGTTGACGCTATGGATATCGAAGAGCGAAGCCACAATGACGGAGAAGATGAGGATGAAGAACATGCCGAGTTCGAAGGTCTTAGGCAGTTCGCGCACGCGCTTGAAGAACGAGGCGATGATAGAGAGCGTCGTGATGGTCAAAATGACCACGAGTTCGTTGAGCGTGCCGGTCAACAGCAATGCCAATCCGGCTCCGACAGCCAGGAAGAGCACACTCAGCCCGAGACCGATGAACATGCCGCCCACGTTTTTCTTTTGGAACATGCCGCGGTAGTTCTCAATATCCTTGGTCTCCACCACTTCGTCCCTGCGTCCACGGCGCGTCACGTCGTCGTACGGCAGAATCTTGCGGAACACCTTGTAGCCGCCTCCGATGATAAAGAAGATATACGGCGTGGTCAGCACCATTTCGAACGCCAGCACGATAGCCATGACCGTCTTATCCACGCCGAGCGAGGCGCCAAGGGCGTTGAAGTTCATCGTGCCGCCGGTGTAGATACCGGTCATCATCGCAGCCACTTTGTTAAACTCCGGCACGTCAGGTGTGCGGAAGATGAAATACCCACTCACCACAGCCACCAACACGGCTCCTATACCGCCCACCAGCGACCAGATAGTCTTCGGCAGGGCTTTCGTCCACAACTTGAAGTCGCAATTGAACAGCATGAGCGGGATGGCCAGAGGCACAGCAACAGACATAATGGTCGATTGCAGTTTGCTGAAGGAAAGTGCTGCTGCCGTTTCGGGTTCGAAATGTACAAAACCCGTGAGGGCGAAAATGATGCCGACGGCATAGGCCGCCACTACGGTGCCTATTTTCTGCATCCATGTCCAGCGCTTGAAACACTCGATGATAATCACCGGCACCAAGACATACAAGGCGATAACAATATAAACACGTATCATTTCAAATTTAGGATTTCAAATTTATGGTTTATGATTTCTGATTTGGTAAATATATTCCTGCACGAACATCCAGAACGGCAGCCGGATGAGTAGCGTCAGCGTGAGGAACACCAACTGCCACACATACTGCACGGAGTTATGGAATGCCGGGTCGGCCACTTTCTTTTGTATCAAGAGCCACATACCCCAAAGCGGAATCGTCAAAGCGGCGGATAGGACAAACAGCGGGAAAAATCCGACAAGGAACATCCAACGCAGCCATCCCGGCCACGGACGCTTCTTGTCCTTGTCGAAAGGCGCCGGCGGATCAGCCATCAGACGCGCTATATTCTCCTCATAATGTTCATCATCCGGCACCCACAGAATCAGTTCGCGCATACGGCATGTCAGTTCTTCGCGCAACGCCATGATCATCTGCGGATAGCTCTCTGCACCCGGCTCCCGACTCTTGGCTTGCACGAACTCTGTCACGTTGATCGGCTTGCCTATGTTGACCGTCAGGCTGTCCCACAAATGGTAATAATCGCCGTACTCCAATCCGACAGGCACGATATAGACCGGCTTTTCGGCACCAAAAGTCTCGTTCGCCTGCAAGGCGATACGGAATATTCCTTTGCTCAATGGCAACAGCGAATGCTTGGGACGGTGTGTGCCTTCCGGCAGGATGCAGAACGGCACGCCGTCACGCAAGGTATCAACGGCCTTGTTGATCGTCTCGTCGTTGTGACGCACCTCTTCCAAGCCGTCGCGCACACGGCTGATAGGCATGATTTTCAGCCAATGCAATATCTTCGCCCGCTTCGGGTCACGGAAGATATCCGCACGCGCCACAAACACCTTGCGGCGGCTGTCTATGCCGAGTATCGCCATGGCATCGCACAGCGCATTGGTATGATTCGGAGCAAAGATGATGGCGCCGTCGGTAGGGATGTTCTCCCGCCCGATATAGCGGAATTTCCGGTAGGAACGCCGGAACATCCAATCCACGTACGGACGCAAAAAGGAATATAAGCGGTCTTTGTCCTGAATCTTATCCATGCTTCTTGCGTTTCGGCGGTTTAACGGCAGGTGGCGCAGGAACCTCTGTTTGCTGCGAAGCGAACGGTTCGTGGAGCACATAATGTTTGTAGCAGGAGAGGCAGAGGGTGGTCAAGGGCAGCGCAATAATCATACCTATGACGCCCATCAAGGCTCCCCATACACTCAGGCTGAGCAGGATGGTAGCCGGGCCAAGACCCGTCACTTTGCCCATGATCTTCGGCACGAGGTACATATCCTGGAAAGTCTGCACGACAATAAAGACTATCGCCATCAGCAGCAGCGTAAGCCATACAGGCTGACCGGTCTGCGCCGATTGCACGAGACACAGCAGGATACAGGGCGGGATTCCCAATGCCTGCATATAGGGCACCAAGTTCAGTATGCCGACGACGATACCCATCACAAATCCCATCGGCATGCCGATAATCGTGAATCCGATAGCGAAGAGAATACCTACGCAGAGTGCCACAAGGCCTTGCCCGCGGAAATAGGCGTTCATATTCACGCTCATCTCATGCACAAGCGCCGAAACCTGCGGCAGGTACTTGGCAGGCACATACTTGCGCCAGTTGGCACGTATCGACGGAAAAGCTATCATCAGGAAGATGAGATAAAGCAACCCGACGAAGATGACAAGCAACTCGCTCAGCCAACTCAGCGTTCCGAAAATCCAGCTGCCCAGTTTGGGCAGGAAACTCTTGACCGCATCACGCACCTCGGGATAGGAAAGCATCGACTCCAAATTCAGGCCGTCCAGAGCGGATTCAATCTGTTCCTGCTGCTCCTTGGTAAAGTATTTGTCCGCATCGAAGTCGGCAAAATACTGCTCCACAGCTACGGCTGCCGACTTGACTTCTCTGCCCATCGCGGGAATGATGAGATAGACTGCCAGCGACATCAAGCCGACAAACAGAATAAGCGTAACAGCCACGGACAACCCGCGGAACTTGACATGGCACTTGTGCTGGATGAAACCCACTACTGGATCCAGAAGCCACGCCAACAGAAAACTGACAAAGAACGGCAGTAAAACACCGTAGAGACGACTTAGCATGGGTGATTGATCATTGGTGATCGGTTATTTTCTGAACAGTCCCTTTATCGTTTCCCAAATGCGGGCGAGGAAGTTGGCATAGAAATCCAGTTCGCGTGTCGCATTCTCCACATGGCATTGCATCTTTACACGCTGTATCTCCGCCTTATGCTCCGCCTCCATCGTCTGGAGCGCCAGTTCCTCCTGCGTCGTGATTTGCTTGGAGAGCAACTTGATAAACGGATGGATAAAGAGCTGTCTGCGGAATACCAGCGCCACAACAATCAGCACAACGTACGTACTGCCGATGATGAGCGACGCCGCCCATACAGGCATACACCGCGACATGGCATCTATAGCCGCTACGGCACCGAACGTGAAGAGCGCAAGGGCACACAGTACAACCGTGAAAATCAGCAGAAACAGCCCCAACACACGGCTGACAATACCGATGAGTCGCAACTCGCCGACCTTGCCGACCGATTCGCCATATGCCGTCAACTCGCTTTTAAGCCGGTCAAAAAAATCCTGTTCCATAACGGTTTTAGCTTTTTGCCTCGCTGACGGCTTCGCTTTCCGCTTTTTGCGCCAGGCTGTCAGCCATTTCTTGTCTTACTTGCTCGCAGTAGTCATGCGCGCGTTTCTTTGCCTCGTCAGCCAAATCGGCGAGGTCTTTGCGAACCTGTTCTCCGGTCTTCGGAGCGAGCAGCAACGCAGCCGCAGCTCCTACTACAGCACCGCCTACAAACAAGGCAGCTCCTTTGAATAAATTGCTCATACTATTCCGTTTTTTTATTTCGGGTGCAAAGGTACATTTTTTTTTGCATATATGCAAATAAAATCAAAAAATGCAACCAAAAACTATACTTTTTTTAAGGAAAGTTTGTCGAGACTTTGTCGAGATTATCTCGAGACTATCACGAGACTTTATCGAGACATTCTCGAGACCTTATCGAGACTATCTCGACATTATGCTACACTTTCCTTATTATTTGTTCAGGGCACGAACGGCTGTTTTGGTGATGTCGTCGTCGCGTTCAAAGAGCGGGAAGAAGCCCTTGTCGCCCAACATGTTACGCACGATATACGCATTGAGCAGACGCGAGACGAGCGGCGACGACTTGGCTATCTGTGCTTCGTCGGGCTCCACACCTTTCTGCTTGGCAAACGCCACAAACTCACGCACCAAATCCTGACTGAGCAGATGCTTCTCCAGCGACTGCCAGTCGGTAAAACGGGCTAATTGCTTGCGGTGGTCGTCGGTATATTTATACGCAAACTGATAGGTATAAGCCAAGTTGACACAACGGTTGAACCAAGGCGTATAAAGCGACGTGTCGCGTCCGACAAACAAGTCAGGCATGATACCTCCGCCTCCGTGAACGATGCGTCCCGACTTGGTGTAATAGGTCGTGGTGTCCTTGTAATGAATACTGTCGGCTGCAAACATCTCCCCGTGGTCGTAACGTTCCTCCATGTCGCGGGCATAATCCTCCTGGTCTCCCAACTCATAAGGCTTCTGCACACAACGTCCGGAAGGCGAATAGTAGCGTGCGACAGTAATGCGCACCTGCGAACCGTCGGAGAGGTCGAAAGGCTGCTGAACGAGTCCTTTGCCGAATGAGCGGCGGCCGATAATCTGTGCGCGGTCGTTGTCCTGCATCGCCCCCGCAAATATCTCGCTGGCGGAAGCCGAATACTCATCCACAAGCACGGCAAGCGGCACGTCCTGAAAGCGGCCTATGCCATTTGCCCGGGCTTCGTAACGCGGATAGCGGCTGCCCTCGGCATAAACGATCATGTCGTTTTTGTGCAGGAACTCATTCGCCATCTTGATAGCCTGATCCATATAGCCTCCTGAGTTCTCGCGCAAGTCGATGATATAGCGGTCGGCACCTTGTGAACGCAGGTCGGCCAACGCGGTAATAAACTCGTTGTAGGTCTTCTCGGCAAACTTGTTGACGCGCACGAAACCTATCTTATGACGACCGGTGGTTATCAGGAACTTGGCATCCACCGAAGTGACAGGTATGTCACCGCGCGTAATAGTATAGTAGAGCAGTTCCTTCGTGCCGTTGCGGCGGATTCCGAGCTTAACCTTGGTGCCCTTCGGGCCACGAAGGGTATGCATCACTTTCTCGTTGTTGATTTTCTTACCTACAAACGTGGAATCGTCCACGGTCACGATCTTGTCACCTGCCAGCACGCCGATACTCTCGCACGGACCGCCCGGGATGACAGCCACGACAGACACGGTGTCCTGCATGATGCTGAACTGCACACCGATACCTGAGAAGGAACCTGACAGTTCGGACTGCGTGATCTCCAGATCCTCTTTGGGGATATACGACGAGTGCGGATCCAGTTTCTGGATGATATCCTGCATCACTTCTTCGGTGATACTATCCACATCCAGTTTGTCCACATAACTCTGCGACATGATTTGCAGCAGCTGGTCTATTTTCGACTGTTCTTGCATAAATATCTGCCCGTTGTGGACATAGAAACGCTGTTGGGCGTTGGCCTTGGTGCTCAGCGCATGGCCTACCAAAAAGCCGATAGCAAGACACAGAATGGTGACGGTTGGAAATATATACTTTTTCATCTATGCTTTAGGATTGTAGTTCGGTTGGTTGATCCTTTAGACAAACGACTTCGATGCCGGCTTTTCGCAGCAAATCGACGCCATCTTGCAGTCGGTATTCCTCGCCGTACACCACACGGCGGATACCTGACTGAATAATCAGTTTGGAGCACTCCAGACAGGGGCTGGCGGTGACATAAAGCGTGGCGGCATCGGATGAGTTGTTGGAACGCGCTACCTTGCTGATGGCATTGGCTTCGGCATGCAGCACATAGGGATAGGACACGTTGTTCTCGTCCTCGCAGACATTCTCAAAGCCGGACGGCGTACCGTTGTAGCCGTCGGAGATAATCATCTGGTTCTTGACGAGCAATGCACCCACCTTGCGCCGCACGCAGTAGCTGTTCTCAGCCCACGTGCGTGCCATGCGCATATAGAGGTAGTCGCGACGAGTCTGTTTGTCCATCGTTAGAGCAACGTGTTTATCTTGCGCTCCAACTCGGCTTCCGGACAGGCGCCTACGTGGCGGTTCACCAGTTCGCCGTTCTTGAAGAACAATATCGTCGGGATACTCATTACGCCGTACTCCTCGCAAGCTTCCGGGTTCTCATCCACGTTGAGTTTGCCTACGGCTACGCGGTCTTCAAACACGTCAGCCATCTTGTCCACGATAGGCGACATCATACGGCAGGGTCCACACCATGTGGCCCAGAAATCAACTACCATCGGCTTGCCCTCTGCAAGCAACGATTTCAGGTTTTGATCTGTAACTTCAATTGGTTTCATAATGCTTTGGTATTTAAATGTTTAATAGTGATTCGTTTTTGTTCGGGACGCAGCAGCATCACATCCACCACTTCGTCCTCCAGGTATGTCTGTATAGCCCGCTTGACAGAACGAGCACCGTTTTGCGGATCGTAAGCACGGTCGAGCAACTGGAGTTGGGCATCCTCGGAGAGCACCAACTGGTGCCCCGTCTTGCGCATACGCTCCTTCAGTTTCGACACCTCTATATTTATTATGCGCGCGAGTGCGTTGCGCGTGAGCGGACTGAAGATAACGACATTGTCCAGCCGGTTGACAAACTCGGGCGGGAAGGTCTTCTGAAGAGCCTTCATCAGTGTCTGGCGCGTGGCTTTCTCGTCCATCTCCGTCTGGGAGAAACCGATACCGCCGCCGAACTCTTTGAGCTGGCGTGTTCCGACATTGCTGGTCAGGATGATAATGGTATTCTTAAAGTCCACTTCATGCCCCTGACGGTCTGTCAGACGTCCCTCGTCCAGCACTTGGAGCAGCACATTGAAGATATCAGGATGAGCCTTCTCTATCTCATCGAAGAGCACCACGGAATAGGGTTTGCGCCGCACGGCTTCTGTCAGTTTGCCGCCATCTTCGTGGGCTTCGTATCCCGGAGGCGCTCCTACAAGCAGAGAGGCGGTATGTTTCTCTGCATACTCCGACATGTCAAAGCGCAGGAGTGCTTCGCGTTGTCCGAATATCTCCTCTGCAAGACATTGTGCCAAGTGCGTCTTGCCGACACCCGTCGGGCCAAGGAAGAAGAACGTACCGATCGGCCGGCGCGGATCACGCAGCCCGAGACGGCTGCGCTGGATAGCCCGCACGACAGCACGGACGGCATCATCCTGTCCGATGACACGTTCCAGCAGACGGTCGCCCATGGTACGCAGCCGCTCCTGTTCGCTGCGCTCCACACGTTGCACCGGCACACCGGACATCATGCTGACAACAGATGCTACGTCGCGCTCGGTTATCTCGTATAGCTGCGTATTCTCTTCATTGAGTGCCTCTTGACGGGCATGAGCACGGGCGCCCACTTCGTCCATCACGTCGATGGCCTTGTCCGGGAAAGCGCGGTCGGTAAGGTAGCGCTCGCTCATTTCGACACTTAGCCGCAGCACTTCGTCGGGATACACCACGTGGTGATATTGCCCGTAATGCTCACGCAGTTGTTCGAGGATATGAATCGTCTCGGAGGGCGTGGTCGGACGTACGGTCACTTTCTGGAAACGGCGTTCCAAGGCACCGTCTTTCTCTATCGACTTGGCATACTCGGCTGTGGTGGTCGCTCCGATACACTGCACCTCGCCACGTGCCAACGCAGGCTTCAGTATATTGGCGGCATCCAGCGAGCCTTGCGCATTGCCGGCGCCGATAATGGTATGTATCTCGTCGATAAAGAGGATGATCTCATGATGGCGTTGCAGCTCCTGCAAGACAGATTTCATTCGCTCCTCAAACTGTCCGCGGTAAGTCGTTCCCGCGACCATCGAAGCGAGGTCAAGCGTGACAATTCGTTTGCCACGGAGAACACCGTTCTCGCCCGATTCGATACGCAGCGCAAGGCCTTCCACAATGGCCGATTTGCCCACTCCCGGATCTCCGATCAGGATGGGGTTGTTCTTCTTGCGGCGTGAGAGGATCTGCACCACGCGCTCAATCTCTACGTCCCGTCCGACAACAGGATCCAGTTTGCCCTCACGGGCCAACTTGCTCAGGTCGCGCCCGTACTTGTCCAATGCCGTTGTCTTGCTATCTTTGCTGCCGGACTTCGGAGCACCCACATAACTTGCTTCGCGGGCACTGCCGTTCTCTTCCGGCGCTTTTTGCTCCGGCTGGATACGCGGTTGCTTGTACAGGTCACAAATACGCTGAAAATCAATCTGCCATATTTGCTCCAAGTAAGCGGCACAACGGTTAATCTGATCGCGCAGGATGGCCAGCAGCAGATGGACAGAACCGACGGCTTCCGCGCGGTACTCACGTGCTATACCTTCGCTCAGGCGCAGGATACGTTCTGTCTGACTGCTGCGTCGGATGGCACTAATCATCGTCTCCGACTCTTTGCGCAGGGCTCCGTCGAGTTGTTCTTTGGTGTTCTCCATATCCATGCCGGCTTGCAGCAACAGGTCGTAGGCAGTGCCTTCGCCAAGTCGCAGTATGGCCAACAGCAGGTGCTCGGGCAGCACTTCGGAGTTTTGCAATCGCTCCGCCTCATCTCGGGCGTAGAGCAATATCTTGTTCAATCGGGTTGTTAACGGCATATGCATGTTTTTATTCAGTTATCTTGTTTTACTTTTTGGCTCCGGAGCCTACTCCGGTTATCGATAAAACTGCCAAACTAATCCGGCGCGGAACACATCGGGGTTCATCGCATAGCCGGGCATCGTCAGGCGGTCGGTGTTACTTTTCATAAACAGGTGGTTGAAGTGCTGATACTGCGCAAAGAAACGCAGCCGCAGCCGCCTCACAAACAAAGCGGCATAGACACTCAACGCAGGATAGTTGCCCACCATGGTAGTGGTTTGTGCGCAGAACTGTCCTGATGCGGGGTCGAAGACCGGGGCATGGTATCGCGTGAAGTAGCGCAAATCCACGCCGAACTGGGTATCCAGTGCACGACGGAACCACGAGCCGTGGTAGTACAAGTTGTGGTATAGCACCAGTGCCGGCACACTCACTACGCCGTCGTTGGTGCTGTATTGATAGACGATACGGTTCTCCAGGTTGATCCATGGCGTGGTGATATCCACTTGGGCACGAGCCGAGAACAGTTGGACATGTCCGTCGTCCTGCACAGGCTTGCCGTTGACAAAGTAAATAGCACGGCTCAGGTTCTCAAAGTCGAAGTCGATTCGCGGTTTCACCCACTTGGTCGGATAGGAAACCGATGCACCGGCATGGATGCGGTAGGTCTTGGAGAATTCGTTATCCCACTGGAGGTGGTTGCTATAGTAATGCTGGTGGTAATACGAAGGTGTCTCGTTGCGCACACTCGCCTGCGCAGAGATATACATCGTATCTTTGCCCAAACGGAAATCGGTGTCCAAGTGACCATGCACACGGAACTCACCTATCTTGTATCCCAACACGCACACATCGCCGTCAAAACCGTACTTCACCCACTTACCCATATTCTTGTACAGGGCGCCTCCCACAAAGGTGTTGTTTGTCCATTTGTATCGGTATAGCGAGTCCTGCCACAGGCTGTCGGTATTGAGCAACATATGGCGTTGACACTCGTTGTAGGCATATACCGTAGCACCGAACTTGAGTTTCTTGTTAAAAGCCTCTTCAAAAGTAACAGCTATCGTATTCTTGATAGTCAGCACGTCTGATGAGTCACGCGTGGAAGTAGGATTGACATAGCAGGTGTCGTAGAAGCCTTGCGCGGCGGTCTTTTCAATATAACGCCGGTTGCTGTTGTTGGTCTCGAAGGTATAGTTGAACGTGATCATCGGGATATACTGGGTCTTCACGGTGTCGCGCTTTTCAATCAGTCCGTCCACCTCCACTTCGATGGTATCGTGGTATTCGCGGTCGTAGGTAATGCTATAGGAGTGGTTCATATATCCCGCCAGATAACGATAGCCGGCCATCGCATTCAGCCGGACAGGGATGTCCTCCGGTTGCAGTTTGCCTGCTAATTCGTTCACGTCAACAAGGCCGCCGTTGTCGAAGCAGGACAAGGTATTCCAAGTAAAGGCAGCATGCAGTGCATAATGGTCTCCGTTGTAGCTGCCAAACACGGAGCCGTTATATGTCTTTCCGGCTTGGCTGGCATAGTGACCGGCATCGGTCAGATAGTTCATCTCAAAGCCGAGGTTGAGTCGTCGGTTCAGGTTTCCGGTGAAGAGGACACTGAGGTCGTTGTCCTCATGATAGGAGGTAAAGCCCTTGCGATAGTGAAGTCGCGAATAGGGCAACGTTGTGTTGTAGTAGCGGACGGTCTGCGGCGTGATGGTATAAGGGTCATACACCATGCCGAACGGGTCGTCAACGTGCTTGGTTCTGTCGAAATAGAGGCGGCTCAACGTGGCTGACACCAACTGACCGTTGCTCACGTTGCTCAAGGAGTACTCGGTAGGCGCTTCCTGCATAGCCATGTTCAGAAAAGCCGAATCCACCGGCACCGTGTCCGCCACGGCCATCGGGTTGTTCATCTCCCAACTCTTGATACGCGAAGCAACAGTCAGTCTTTTAGCAGTGGCCGCTTGAGCCACTGCTATCAGACAGACTAATATCAACCATCTATACCTCAATTTCTCTTATTTCTTCTTCGCCAGTTTGGCTTGCAGTTTCTGGATCTCATCCTCTTGGTTGCGGATCGTCTTGAGCAACTCGTTCAACTCCTCGTTCTCAATAGTAGTCGGATATTGCTCCTCTACCATCTGGAGGAAGTCGCTCAAGATATTCATGTAGTTGATAAACGCATCATATGCCGACTCATACTGGGTATGCCCCTGATCGATATGATTCATATAATGCAGGTAGTTGATGTCCTGCAGACGGAGCCATGCCATCTTCAGGTTCTTGTCCTGACACAGGTGCACACGCTCGGCCACGGCATAGAGTTTGTTCAGCGCCTCTTGCTGCAGGTCGTTGCCGTAATATACCGACAGGTCTTTGGCCTCGCCCGCCCATGTCAACGGTGTAGGAGAAGAAACGATATCGCTCGACGGCAGTTTCTTTGCAGCCTCTGAAGGCGTCATGAAGCCCATCTCACGCTCCAAGGCGAAGTAAGGCAGTGCCTTCAGGAAATCGAAGATACCGCTACCGCTGTTCTGCAGGATACCAAATGTCTCGGCTCCTACCCAGATATTGATCAGGTCTTCACCCTCGGGCAACGATTTGAGTTGATCGGCGTATTTCTCTGCATCGATGGGGAAATTGCCCCAACCCGGATCGGAGAAATGGAAACTCAGTTCGTCACACAAAGGCGTATTGCGCAGCAACACTTTCACTTTGCTTGAACCGGCAGACTGATAGACATAGTTCGGTGACTTCCAACTCAGGATATGCTTGGCACCCTCCGTCAAGATGGTCTTCAATCCTAACTTCTGCAAGTTGTATGCCAATTCGTCGGTGTAAAGCAACTCGGTATTCCATAGCGCAGTAGTCTTCACGCCGAACAACTGTTTCAGCAGCGTGGACTGCAATTCGATCTGCAACTTAAACTCCTGCTCGTTGTACTCCGAAGCAATCGAATAGCTATACGGAGAAGCCAGGAACTCAACGCACTTGGTGTCTGCCAGTTCTTTCAGGATGTCAATCATCTCCGGTGCGAACTGCTCAAACATCTCCAACGTAGAGCCCGAGATGGCCAAAGCACAATGGAATTTGCCTTTCGATAGTTTGATCATGTCGCGCACGGTAGAGCACAGCGGCATATAGGATGTGTTGACGAGCCATTGCAGATGTTCTTCGGTCTGCATGTCGTCGTAGTAATAATGATCATGTCCGATGTCAAAGAAATGATAACGTTTCAGACGATACGGAGCGTGCATTTGAAAGCAAAAACAAATATTTTTCATAACACTAAAATTTTCAATTTATAAATTATTTCGACTTTCGACTATAACGTATGATTTATCACACCGTCGTAAATCCTGCGCACTTTCAGGCCGGCGTCGTACCAGCGGATGTGGTTTACTTCGTCTTGTCCGAGTTCATGCAGCGACTTGTACATAGCCGGATATTTGACGATAGCATATATGGCATCTGCCATGGCGTCTATATCCCAGTAGTCCGTCTTAATAGCATGTTGCAGTATCTCGGCGCAACCAGATTGACGACTGATAATCGACGGACAGCCCACCTGCATCGCCTCCAACGGGCTGATACCGAACGGCTCGCTCACCGAAGGCATGATATACACATCACTCATCGCCAACATTTCTTGCACTTGCTTGCCGCGCATGAAGCCCGGGAAGTGGAACTTGTCTGCAATACCACGTTTAGCTACCAGGTCGATCATCTCGGCCATCTTGTCGCCCGAGCCGGCCATCACAAACCGCACGCCGTCGGTCTTCTCCAGCACACGTGCCGCAGCTTCAACGAAGTATTCAGGTCCTTTTTGCATCGTGATGCGGCCCAAGAACGTTACCAACTTGTCCTTGCGCTCGGGTTTCTTGAATTCTTCGGGATGAGCCAACGGCTCTACTGCATTGTGTACCGTTGATACCTTACGCGGATCCTGACCGTATTTCTCTATCACCGTCTGACGAGTCAGGTTGCTCACGCACATGATATGATCGGCCTCGTCCATGCCGCGTTTCTCAATCGAATAAACCGTCGGGTTCACATTGCCTCGGCTGCGGTCAAAATCGGTAGCATGCACGTGAATCACAAGCGGTTTGCCCGAGATATGCTTTGCAAACACACCAGCTGGATAAGTCAACCAGTCGTGAGAATGAATAATATCAAAATCCAGCGAATGAGCCAGCACCGAAGCCACAGCCTCATAGTTGCCGATTTCCTCTATCAAGTTATCCGGATAACGTCCGGAGAAACCGATGCATCCCAAATCGTCGGTACCTATACGACGATAGTCGTAGCGGATACCGTCACGGAAATGGTAGTACTCTTCGGGCGACATCTTGCCCTCCATACGCTGGCGCACATGGTCATAATTCACATCTTTCCATACAACGGGAATACTGTTGGCACCTATGATGCGCAGGAACGACTGGTCTTCATCGCCCCACGGCTTCGGGATAACGAACGTAATATGCATGTCTTCCTGCTGCGCCATGCCGCGGGTAAGTCCGTAACTGGCGGTGCCCAGACCTCCTAAGATATGAGGGGGAAACTCCCATCCGAACATTAGTGCTTTCATACCTCGTCCTCCTTTTCTTCGTTAATATATTTCTTCATGGTATCCATCAGGCTGATAACAGCCGCCACACTGGCAGCAAAACTCATGCCGCCGTGTCCTTTATAGGGCGGATTGCCGTCGTACAACTCGTTCAGCGTTCCGATACACAGTTCGCTCATCTCCTGCTCAAAGCCGATCAATGTGCGATCCATGAAACTCAATCCGCTGTGCTTATAGACTTCCATATACGCACGTGAATAGGCCGTGATGGTCGATGGCCATACGGGGCCGTTGTGCAGGTTGCGGTCACGCTCCTGTTGCCCGCCGCGATACATCGGACGGTAACTGCCGCTTTTCGGCGAGAGGCTGCGCAAGCCGCGAGGTGTCAGCAATTCTTTGGTGCAGATATCCACTACCGCTTTCTTCTGCTTCTTCTCCAGCGGGCTATACGGCAGTCCGACAGCCCAGATCTGGTTCGGACGCACCTCGCGGTTCTGATACTGATCCACCACGTAGTCATTCAGGTACAACCCGTTCCAGAAGGTCTGCACAAAAGCGTCGCGGGTGATTTCCGCTTGATATTCCATCAGGTCGGCAGCCGTTTCCTTGCCGCATTCACGAAGCAGTTCCGCCGTGAAGCGCAATGCGTTATACCACAATGCGTTGATTTCTACCACATAGCCTGTTCTCGCCGTGATGGGGAAACCGTTCTCCGTAGCATTCATCCATGTGGCAGGGCGGTTTGTCCCGTCCACCCATAGCAAGCCGTTCTGGTGCAACCAGCAACGCGGATGCTGCTGTTTGCGGTAATAGACGATGATGTCCTGACAAATCTGCATGTATTTCTCCGCAGCCTCTTTGACCGTGTACTTGTGTGCAAATTTCTGTATCGCACGGATAAACCACAGCAATGCGTCCGGCTCGTCCATGCCTGTCATGCGGCAGCGTTCCGGATGACCGTCCAGGAAGTCACGCACCTCACCTACGGCTGTCTCGTCGATAATCGCTTTCCAGTACTCCGGACGATCGATGTCCAGGGTACAGCTGGCAACGGCAAAGAACTCACTGCGTGCATCCGCGCCATACCATGGATAGCCGGCCAACAGATAGCACTTGTCACCTTCTCTCTTATAGAACTGCGCCGCGGAGTTCTTCAGCGTCGTAAACATATCCTCACGGGCATTGCGGCGTTCCAACTCTTTCTTCCAGGTTGCTTTCAGCGTAGCCGTCTTGCACTCCGTCACACCGGCGGCAAAGATCACGCTCTCGCCTTTCTTCATCGGCAACTCAAAGTAGCCCGGCACCAGCAAGTCTTCTTTGAAAGCGTAGCCGCGCTCTTTTTCTTTCATGTACTCGATGCCTTTGTACCAGTTCGGGTCGTGGTGATACTCCACGGCTTTGGAGAACTGCATGTACAACATCGGGAAATGCGGATACATACGGTTCATTCGGCCGTTCTCGCAGTCGTCCATATTGGCATTTGCCAACGGATTCTCATGCGTCAGTTCGTTCACAGAACGGAACGCCAAGAACGGACGGAAACGCAACAGCGTCGGGCTGCCTGATTCAAGCAAGGTGTAGCGGATCAGCACACGCGGCTCGAAACTGACGAGCATGCGCTCTTTCTGCAGCACCATGGCACCAACGCGATACGTCGTACGAGAAATAACCTCGCAGTCAAACTCGCGAATGTACTTGTGCCCGTTGGGGGCAAAGGTGTTTTCTCCGTACTGATGTAATCCCAAGTTGAACTCCGCTCCGTGTTGTATCACCGTCTCGTCCAAAGACGAGAGCAACACATAGTTGTCCGGTCCCAACTCCGGCAACGGCATGACCAACTGACCGTGGTACTTGCGCGTATTGCAATCTACCAGGGTCGTCGAGTTATACACGCCCGCCCGGTTGGTACGAATCATCTCTTTTGTCAGTGATCGTTCCAGATTAACCAGTACTTTCTTGTCAAAATTCAGATAACTCATGTTAATTAGATATTAGGTAAAATATATGTTTCCATTTTCAGTTAGACAAACTTGTTGCCGAATTTGTCGCCAGCCTCGGTCACAAATTGTTTGATGCGTTGTTCTTCGGCTTTCTTGCATACCAACAGTACGTTGTTTTGCTCGGCTATAATCATGTCGTCCACGCCCTGCACTACGGCCAGTTTGCCCTTTTCCAGCGTGACGACATTGCCTTTGGCTTCATAGAACAGCGCGTCGGAGTGCAGACTGACATTCTGCTGCTCGTCTTTCTCGCTCAGTTCGTAAAGCGAACCCCATGTGCCCAAATCGCTCCAGCCGAAACTGCTCGGCAACACAAACACATTCTCCGCTTTCTCCATGATGCCGTAGTCAATCGAGATATTCGGGCACTTCGGGAAAATCTGCTCAATGAAATCTTCCTCCTTGTCGGTTCCCATGAGCAATTCGCCCTCGCGGAAACGGTCGGCCACTTCCGGCAGATACCAGCGGAACGCTTCGCTGATCGTCTTCAGACTCCAGATAAAGATGCCGCTGTTCCACAGAAAATCGCCACTCTCCAAGAACACCTTCGCCATCTCCAGATTCGGCTTCTCCGTAAACGTCTTCACCGGATAGATTCCATCATTAAGTGAGCTCTGCTCACGGCTCATTCCATCATTGAGCTCGCATCGCGAGCGATCATTAACAAATTGAATGTATCCGTAGCCCGTTTCCGGCCTCGTCGGCTGCATACCGAGCGTGCAAATCGCATCGTTCTCTGCTACAAAATCAAACGCTCTTTGTATCGTCTCGCGGAATTTATCCTCCTCCAAGATCAAGTGGTCGCTCGCTGCTACCACGATATTGGCCTTCATTTCTTCGCGGTTCCAATCCTGGTTTGCCGCCGTCAGTCCGGCTCGTTTCAGGCAAAGCGCACGGATATGCGCCGTTGCATACGCGATACATGGCGCCGTATTCCGCCGCGCAGGCTCACAGAGCACTTGCTGCTCTTTCATGTCCGGTATCTGCTCCAAAATGATCTGCTTGTAGGCCACATTGGTCACTATGAACATGTTTTCTATCGGCACCATCGGACGAAAACGGTCAACAGTCATTTGCAGAAGACTCTTTCCTGTGCCGAAAAAATCCAGAAACTGCTTCGGCTTTTCCTGGCGGCTATAAGGCCAAAAACGGCTTCCTATGCCGCCCGCCATGATAACGCAGTAATTGTTCGTGTTTTTAATCATAAAGGTGATCGAGAGTTTATCGAGATTATCTCGTATGTTTGTCGTATATTTGTCGCAACTTCATAAAAAAACCGTGCAAATATACAACATTTTCCTTAACTACACAAGCGCGCGCGCATTTTTTTGTAAAAAAAGCATGTTTTTTGTTTTTTTTCTCAAAAAATTCAATTTTCAATTTTTAATTTTAAATTATTTTTTGTACCTTTGCAGCGCGAATACTATTGCCTTATGCGAATGAAACGGATTTTTTTAGTTTTCTTCACCCTGCTATATTGCCTTATAGCAGATGCCGCCTGGTCGTTTTCCGGCGGATATATCTATTTTGACAACTCACAGACGCAGTGGAACGATGGCTCTATCATGCTCATCATAGGTAAATCCACCTACTCCTCCGTCTATTCCATGACCGAAGATACAGAGGTGACCGACCGCTGGGTATGTCCGTTGCCTACTTCCGGCTGGAGCGACGCGGAGTATATGGCCGTCATTTCCGCATCCAAGAAATGGGACAGCGGCTATTTCGGCCCGGACAACCTGACCAATGCTACGCATTATTCCGCGACCTATACCGCCGGTCTCTCCGCTTCGGCAGGGCAAGGCTACCTGCTGACGCCTCAGAGTGCGGACAACGGGTGCAAACTCAAACTCACCTACCTCGGCACCGGATACACCGGCATTACATTTGCAGATTCCGAGAAGAACAACTGCTACAAAATAGATGCCGCCAAACAGCAGATAACGTTTATCTTCTCCACCTCGTCAAAACGGTTCAACACCCCCTATTCCGAGATATCCAAGGTCTATGTCTATGGCTCTGTTTCCGCCTGGGACAATGCCGATCAGGCCTATCTGCTCACCGGCTATTCGGGCGACGGCTGCTTCTATCGTACGCTGCCGTTCAGTGCCATCGAACGCCCGGGCAACTCCGGACTGCCCGAGTTCCTCTTCCATGTCTATAAGAAGGACGGCTCCGACTATACCGTGCGTTCACACTCCTCATGGGAAGGCGGTATCGACTCGCGGCTGGTCTTTATCAACAGCGGCGAGAACATGGTGGTGGCGATGCCCGGCGACGATCTTGACGAGATAGCCGCCCGCTGCCAGGAAGCCAAGACCGTCAAACCGCTCGCCGATTGGAATCTGGCAGACAGTATGGAACAGGCGCGTATCTCCAATTTCCGCCGTGTTCCGGGCACACAGCACCTCTATCGTTCCTACCATCCTTTCGATCCTTCCCGTCCTGAATACGACACCGAAGTGGAGCGGCTTCACTATGTGAACTATTTTGCTACCCGTTTCGGAATCCGTTGCGACATCGCCCTTAGCGGCGACGAGACATCCCATGCCGGACAGACCTATTCCTGCGGAGGAAAGACATATACCGTCACCATCCCCGACTACTATCAATCCATTATCCAGAACAACAACGTCCTCTATGTCGGCACCGGCAACGGCCATACGCCGAGTTACAACCATGCCTTGTATTACTCCGACGGCGAGCGTTTTGCCCAGTGGATTCAGGAGGTGGTGGAGTTCATCCTCGACGATGCACATCCTGTTCCTTTTCAGATTCACTGTGCACTCGGAGCCGATCGCACAGGAGCGTTCTGTGCTACGATAGCCGCCCTCTGTGATGCAACGTGGGACGAGATAGCCGAGGATTACTCCCGTACTTCCGAACTGCGTGTACAGGAGTATCGCCACCCAAACACCATCCGCTATTGTCTGCGCCACATGTGCGGCATTGACCCGGCGACTGACTCCGGTTTCAACGAAGCCGTCAAGCAGCATTTTATCCAGGGCGGATGGCTCTCCTCGGCACAGATAGCACAACTCAAACAGAAACTTAACGCTTCCGGACAGCCGACATCGATTCCGTCTTGCCGGACAAGCGAATCTGTTCCCTGCAAAGTTTGGAAAAACAACCATATTTACATCCTCTCCGGAGACAAGACATACACCCCGGAAGGAGCACAAATAAAATAAAACTTTCCGTTTTTACAGATACAAAACAATGAAACATCGCAAAACACTCATTATCATCCTTTTCACCCTGCTTGCACAATGGACGCTGGCTGCCGAAACGACAATCAACGGCGTCACGTATTTTCTCAGCAAAGACCTCACGGCAGAAGTGATGGCCTCTACCCGAAAAGGAAAACTTGCCATCCCGCAGAAAATCAACGCCAAAGGGAAGACCTACCGCGTGACGTCCATTGGCGATCTCGCATTTCGAGGCAATACAGGTCTGACAGAAGTAATCATTCCCGATGGCGTGGAAAGCATTGGTATCAGCGTGTTTGAGGGCTGCACCGCACTCACTTCCGTCCAAATTCCGAAATCCGTCGTTTCTATCGGCAGCTGGTGTTTCCAGGGCTGCAAATCGCTTGCCAAAATAGAGCTGCCCAAACGCATGTCATACCTTGGCGTTGCGGCCTTTCATAACTGCACCTCGTTGCAGACCATTGCTATCCCGCGGGGAATAACCAGCATCGGAGAGAGCACTTTTGAAGGCTGTACCAGATTAACAAAAGTGGTGTTTCCCAAAGGTTTGAAAGATATCGGTATCGCAGCATTTTCGGGCTGTAGTGCGCTTCTTTCGGTCGAACTGCCGAACACGGTCACGACCATTGACGACGATGCGTTTAAGTTTTGCACTTCGCTCCAGAGCCTGACAATGTCCACTGCTATAAAATCCATTGGCGAGATGGCTTTCTTCTGGTGTCGTCTCAAGCGCGTGACGCTGCCGGCTTCGCTCAAAAACATCGGCGAATACGCTTTTGACGACGACGTGAAGATCGACAGAAAATAGATAAGGAAAGATGAGACATGTTGCATATACCATAGTAGGTTTCTTGCTGCTTGCCGCTTTTGCGTCTTGCGGCCGTTCGTCTGTGCCGAAGCCCTTCGGCTATTTCTATATCGCTGTGCCCGACACGGCGTATCTGCCGCTTTCCGAATACAGGGCGAAAGACGGCTCCTGTCCATGCGCAGACTTCCCCTACGACTTCAGTCTTTCCCGTAACGCCGAAGTGGTACTTCGTACCGGCGAAGACGAAGACTATTGGATCAATGTGCACTATCCTACCCTCAATGCCGACATACACTGTTCCTACAAGTCCGTCCGCGGCAACTTGCGGGAACTGACTGACGACGCCATGGGTTTTGTCTATAAGCACGTCTCGCAGGCTTCGGCTATTCCCGAACGGGTCTATGAGCACCCGGAAGCCCGCGTATGGGGCGTATTGTTTAATTTGCAGGGCAACACAGCCTCGCCTTCCCAGTTCTTTGTAACCGACTCTACACGCCATTTCTTCCGCGCCTCTATCTACTGCAACTGCCGCCCGAACGCTGACTCGTTGGCACCGATATACAACTATATCCAACAGGATGTCCTCCGCATGGTGGAAACAATGCAATGGAAGTACTGAACCGTATCATATCATCTCGCAGCGAAGGCCGCAAACAATTGGCTCTTCTGCTGGATCCTGAGAAAGCCGATCTCTCGCGTCTCTCGCTCTCGCCGGAGGCTCTCCCCGACTATATCTTCGTGGGCGGAAGCACCGGTGGTGATACAACCGATTTCGTCCGCACACTGAAATCAACTATCAACTCTCAACTTTCAACTATAAACTACACTCAACTCTCAACTCTCAACTCTCAACTCTCAACATTACCCATCCTCCTTTTCCCCGGCTCGGCAGAGCAGTTGACAGACGAGGCGGATGCACTTCTTTATCTCTCTTTGCTTTCCGGTAATAATCCGGAATACCTTGTCGGCCAGCAGATCCGGGCGGCACGACAAGTGCGTCAGTCCGGTATAGAAGCCATCCCGACAGCATATATCCTGATTGATGGCGGTACAGAAACGTCCGCCATGCGCGTCACCGGCACTCAACCTATACCGCCCGAAGACATCAACCGCATCGTGGATACAGCCATCGCGGCGGAAATGATGGGCAAACAGCTCATCTATCTCGAAGCAGGCAGCGGAGCCGTCAATCCCGTTTCCGAAGAAATCATCCGTGCTGTACGCGGAGCAACAGCCATCCCCCTTGTCGTGGGCGGAGGTATCCGTACACCGGAACAGATGAAGCGTGCGCACGCTGCAGGTGCAGACATCGTCGTCATTGGAAACCATTTCGAATCCCATCCCGAAGAACTTACGGCTTTCTGTCAGAATACTCCGAATAATCAGAACAATCAGATTATTCCGAACGATGAAAAATTCATGCGCCTCGCACTCCTTGAAGCCGAAAAAGCCTTTGCAGCAGGCGAAGTGCCGGTAGGCTGTCTGATCGTGTCGCAAGGACAAATCATAGGGCGGGGTCACAACCTCACCGAGACACTCCACGACGTGACCGCCCACGCCGAGATACAGGCTGTCACAGCCGCAGCGCAGACACTCGGTGCCAAGTATATGCCCGATGCCACGCTTTACGTCACCGTTGAACCGTGTGTCATGTGTGCCGGCGCTATCGGCTGGTCGCAAATCAAGCGGGTGGTCTATGGTTGCACCGACGACAAACGGGGATTCACCCGCTTTGCTCCGCATGCCCTCCATGCCAAGTGCACCGTCACATCCGGCATCCTCGAAACAGAATGCCGGCAACTCATGCAACAGTTCTTCAAACAACGCAGATAATTAACTCATAAACCAATAAACCCAATATGACAAAGATGACCAAAATAACGAAACATATCATTCAGGCGCTCAGTTACGTGGCGCTTGTAACGGTCACTGTGCTGGCTTTCCCGCGTTACAACACCTCGTTCCGCTACCACGTCGAACTTGGTAAACCTTGGGGCTATGAGAAAGTGACAGCCGAATTTGACTTCCCCATCTATAAGACGCCAGCACAACTGGATATGGATCGGCGTACGCTCCTCGCGGATTTTGCACCATGTTTTGTCCGCGACACCGCCACAAACGACACCTTGCTCGTAGCTTCGCTCAGCGACATGGAGTATCTCGAGCAGGGAGGCTACCGGTGGATAGCCATCATGGACGGACATCGTTCCACGCGCTACCCCGTACATCGTGTGCATACACCCAAACAGGCATACCAGCAGACAGGAAAAGAAATCGAGCCGACGATTCTGCTCGACACGGCGCAGACCAATTTCCTGCTTTCGCAACTGGAAGCCTCCATATCGCCCACACAGGGCATTGTGCAGGAGGGACAGAAAATCATCGACCGCGGCGAGATTGTCACCGATGAGAAATACCAAGTCCTCACCTCCCTCGAACGTGCTTGCGCCGAGAACGATGCCATCACGGCGCACCAACGCACACTCTCCACTACCGGACGCGCTATCATGGTATGCCTCTACCTGGCGCTTTTCGTACTATATCTTATTGTTTTCCGCCCGCGCTATCTGGACTCTTTGTCGGCCGTGCTGTTCTTCTCGCTCCTGTCGGCAATAGTCATTGTCATGTCATGTATGTTGCTGCAATATACCTCGTGGACCATCTATCTCATTCCGTTCGCATGGGTACCTATCATCACACGTGTCTTCTATGACTCCCGAACGGCTCTCTTCCTGCATATCGTCACTGTGCTCATCGTCTCGCTCATCGTACCCGCCCCGGTCGAGTTCTTCTTCCTGCAAGTGGCAGCCGGCATGGTGGCTGTCAGCAGTCTGAGCGACATGACGCGCCGTAGCCAACTTGCACAGACAGCCGGATGGATTCTGCTCACCTACTCCATCGCTTATACGGCCTACACCTTCGCTTCTACGGGCGAATACACAACAATCAACCCGTACATGTACCTCTACTTCGCCATCAATGCGGCGATGATTATAGCGGCATACGGATTGATCTTCCTCTTCGAGAAGACTTTCCATCTGCTCAGTTCCATTACGCTGGTCGAACTGACGGATATCAACTCCGACCTGCTGCATCGTCTGGCAGAAGAAGCACCCGGTACGTTCCAGCACTCCATGCAGGTATCCAACCTTGCTTCCGAAGCGGCAAAAGCCATTGGTGCCAACGCCCTGCTCGTGCGTACCGGCGCCCTCTATCATGATATCGGCAAACTCTCCGACCCGGGCTGTTTCATCGAGAACCAGCATGCCGGTCACAACCCGCTGCTCGAGTGCAAACCGGAAGAAGCGGTACGTATTATCATCTCCCACGTCACCGAAGGCGAAGCATTGGCACGCAAGCACCATCTGCCCGAGATGATTATTCACTTCATCACCACCCACCACGGCACGTCGCTCGTTCGCTATTTCTATAACAACTACGTCAACACGCATCCCGGCGAAGAAGTGCGGCGGCTTGATTTCCAGTATCCCGGCCCGAAACCATCGACCAAAGAGGCGGCTATCCTGATGATGGCAGATGCTGTCGAAGCACGCAGCCGCAGTCTCAAAGAGTTCTCCGAAGAAGAGATATACGAAATGGTGGATACGATGATAGACACCCAGATAGCCGACGGCCAGTTCTCCGAGACGCCGCTCAGTTTCAAGGACGTGGAGGATATCCGCGAGGTCTTCAAACTCCGCCTCATGGCCATCAATCACCACCGCATCAGTTATCCCACCCTAAATAAGTCTAACGACTAACGACCAATGACCAACGACCAATGACCAATAACCCATTATATCTCGCTCCCATGGAGGACGTGACGGATCCCGCCTTCCGTCTTCTGTGCAAACGCTTCGGTGCCGATCGCGTCTATACCGAGTTCGTCAATGCCGACGCGCTGGTGCGGGATGTGCCTTCTACTATGCGCAAACTACGCGTACGAGACGAGGAACGCCCCGTAGCCATTCAGATCTACGGCAAGGATGCTGCATCCATGGCAGATGCTGCCCGTATCGTGGAGCAGGCAAAACCGGACATCATCGACATCAACTTCGGATGCCCGGTCAAGAAAGTGGCAGGCAAGGGAGCCGGTGCGGGACTGCTGCGCGACGTACCACGCATGCTCGAAATCACACGTGCCGTGGTCAATGCCGTCCATACACCCGTTACCGTCAAGACCCGCCTCGGCTGGGATGCCAATACGCTCTACCTGCCCGATGGCACACCGTTTATCGTTGATCTGGCCGAACGGCTTCAGGACATTGGTATCACCGAACTGGCTATCCATGGACGAACCCGCGCACAGATGTATCGCGACGAGGCGGATTGGACACTTATCGGCGAAGTGAAACGCAACCCGCGCATACATATCCCTATCATTGGCAACGGCGATGTTACGACGCCCGAACGGGCACGCGAATGCTTCGAGCGCTACGGAGTGGATGCCGTCATGATAGGTCGTGCCACCTTCGGCTGTCCGTGGATCTTCGCCGAAATAAAAGAATATCTGAATTCTCCGAATAATCAGAATACTCCGATTATTCCGAAAACCATGAAAGACAAAATCGCCATCCTCAAAGAGCACGTCGATCGTGCTATCGAATGGGTCGGTGACGAGCACAAAGGAATCCTCCATTCGCGACGCCATTTTGCCGCCTCACCGGTCTTCAAGGGATTGCCCGACTTCCGGCAGACACGCATCGCCCTGCTGCGTGCCGATACACGCGAAGAAGTATTTGCTATTATGGATCAAATCCTCCAACGTTGGGGAGATAACAATACGCCGCAATGAAAACAAAAAAAACACACTACGGAATCTGGATAATGGTCGTAGCTGCCGTTATATTGGAGACGATTTCTTGTCTCCAGTATTTCTCCAGTCGTGCCGCGATCATGCAAGAGGCGGAACAACGCGCCAAAACAGAACTGCGAAAAGCCGAACTGGAGATAGAGAAGCATACCACCGAGATGGAAACCGCAGCCAAAGGCTTGGCGTTGTTAGCCGAGAAATATGTGGATTGTCCGGATTCTGTTTTTGCTGCCACCCACCTCGCCGTACGAACCATGCGCGAATACACCAGTCTCGCCGTGGCGTATGTGCCGGATTATTTTCCGGAAAAAGGGCGCTATTTCGAAGTATGCAGCAGCCGCATCACGGAAGACAGCGTGTTCACGCGGCAGATAGGCAGCGAGTCGCACGACTATACCCAGATGGAGTGGTATCAGAATGGCTTCGTGCACGACAGTTGCTGGTGGTGTGAGCCTTATATGGACGACTCGGGTTCGGAAACAATGGTGGTGAGTTGCTCCTATCCTGTACATGACAAGAACGGCAAAGTGGTAGCCGTTGTCTGTGTGGACATGGCGCTGAACTATCTCCAACAGAAATTGCCGGAATACCTGCGGGTGTATAAGAACAGTTACTACTCGATCCGTTCGAGCAAGGGAGGAGACATCGTGCGTGTGATGGACACTATTCCCGGACGCAAATACAACAAATACCAGGAGGAGATTGATGCCACAGGATGGCATATTGAAATCATCATCCCAGAGGACGAACTCTTTGCCGACCTCAACCGCATCGGAATATATGTCGGTATATTGATGATTCTCGGCCTTATCGTGCTGGCACTCATGCTCGTTTATGCTTCGCACATGATAAAGAAACTCGTGCTCTCTACCGAGAAAAACCAGCGTATGGAGAGTGAACTGCAAATCGCAAGCACCATCCAGACGGCCATGTTGCCCAAGATCTTCCCGCCCTTCTCCGACCGCTCCGACCTGAACATCTACGGTTTTGTCCATCCCGCCAAGGAGATAGGAGGCGACTTGTATGACTTTTATGTACGCCACGACAAGTTGTTCTTCTGCGTCGGTGACGTGAGCGGCAAGGGGGTTCCTGCCGCACTCGTTATGGCTATGACCCGTTCGTTTTTCCGCAGTTCAACGGCAAGCGAAGAACAGCCTGCGATGATTATGCGCCTGATGAACCAGGCGTTGGTGGAACAGAACACGGAGAACATGTTTCTTACGCTCTTCATCGGTGTGCTCGACTGCAAGACAGGCCGGCTGGACTACTGCAACGCCGGCCACAATGCCCCGGTATTAATCACCTCCAACGACAGCCCTCGCATGGACCAACGACAAACGACTAACGACCAACGACTAAAGACCAACAACCAACCACAAATGATCGCCGTCCTCCCGAATCTCCCTCTCGGCATTGAGCCGGAGTTCGACTATCAAGCCCAAACGACACAACTGCAGTACAATGACGTGCTCTTCCTCTATACCGACGGACTAACCGAAGCCGAGAACGAATCGCACATGCAGTACGGCGAGAAACGAATGCTGCAGACGCTTTCCGCCATCGGCACTTCCTGTCCGCGCGAGATCATTCAACAGATACGGACTGATGTACAGACATTTGTTGCCGATGCGCCACAGAGCGACGACCTGACGCTGCTCTCTATCCGCTACCAGGTGCCGGCACTTGTCATGCGCAACGACATCCAGCAGATACCCACGCTCGCCGAATGGGTCGATTCGCTCGAATTGCCCGCAGAAATGAACATGCAAATCCAACTGGCTCTGGAGGAAGCGGTCAGCAACGTCATGCTCTATGCCTACCCCGAGAAAGCAGGACAAGTCCTTGTCGAGTTCGCCAAAACAACGACTAACGACCAAAGACCAACGACTTACGACCAACGACCAACGACCATCGTCTTCACCATCACCGATAGCGGTATTCCTTTCGATCCCACGCAGCAAGCCGAAGCCGACACCTCCCTTTCGGCAGAAGAACGCCAAATAGGCGGTCTGGGAATCCACCTCGTGCGACAAATCATGGACGAAGTACGGTACGAACGTTTTGAAGAAAAAAACATTCTTACCCTTGTTAAATATTGTAATTAAAAAACAACCCTAAAGATATGAAAACTGAAATTGTAGAATCCGGCAACCAACTTATTGCCCGTTTCTCCGGCAGACTCGACACGCTTGCCGCAGTACAGACCGCCGAGGACGTAAAGCCTCTGCTCTCTGCCTCCAACAAGGATATCATCCTTGATTGTACCGAATTGGAGTACATCTCTTCATCCGGATTGCGAATCTTCCTGTCCATTCGGAAGGAAGCGGCAGCACACGGCTGCAAAGTCATTGTGCGCAACATCAGCAACGACATCCGTCAAGTGTTCATGATGACCGGTTTTATCAGCCTCTTTGTGATAGAGTAACACCTTCAAAAACATTCCTTCTCTATCATGAACGAGTTCATCCTGGAAGAATACCATGCGCAACTGCCCGTTTTCCGGCGGTTGGAGAGTGTCGTACTGTCCACCTTGCAGAATGCGTTGGAGCGCAACGACTTGCTGGTAACAGCCGTCAGCACACGTATCAAGACGGCCGAATCGCTCGCCGGCAAACTGGCGCTCAAGGGCGATAAATACCATGCCCTCAACGACATCACCGACATCCTCGGCGCACGTATCATCACCTTCTACACCGACGACGTGGATCGTATTGCGGCCATGGCAGAGCAACTGTTCGACATTGACTGGCAGAACTCGGTGGACAAACGGACGCTGCACCAGATTGACAGCTTCGGCTACAACTCGCTTCATTATGTCTGCCGCCTGCCTAAGAGCATCATCGACGACCCGCAATGTCCACAACTGAACGAGATACGCTTTGAACTGCAACTCCGCACCACACTCCAGCACGCCTGGGCTTCCATCAACCACGACATCGGCTACAAATCCGGCGTCGAGATTCCGCAGGAATACCTCAGGCGCATCAACCGTCTGGCAGGCATCCTCGAAATGGCGGACGACGAGTTCAGCCGCATCCGTATTGAGATATCCGACTACCGCAGACGCGTACACCAACTCGTTCAAAACGGCAAACTGGACGACGTACAACTCAACGGAGACACCTTCCACAGTTATCTGGAAGTGCGGCCGTTCGACACCTTGAACCGACGTATAGCCGCCATCAACCAGGCTGAGATACGGGAAGTGCCGCTCGACATCTATTTGCGGGTGTTCCTCGCTTTGGGATGCAAGACTCTCGGGGACGTAGAGAAACTGAAAAAAAGCTGCGCCTACGACGCCTACACACTCGCACGTCACCAGTTGGGCAATACCGGACTCGACATACTGTCTTCTTCCGTAGGTGTACAAAACATCTGTATCGTTTGGATACTCCAGCAGGGTGGCGGAAAAATAGGCCTGACACGCCTGTTCAATGCCATCAACGGCGACAACGATCAGAACGCCCTGCTTGCCGAAATAACCTACGAGCAGGCTTGCAACCTGCCATTCATGAAAAAATCCTAAAAAAACACAAACAATATGAACCCTATCAAAATCAACCTCGACGAATATGTGCGCACCGGCGAAGGAGCCAATGGCGCCAGTTATAACCACAAGTCGGATCCGAACATCATGATGAAGATGTATTTCCGCAACTTCGAAGCCGCCAAACAGGAATTGGAAGTGGCAAAAAAAGTCTATGACGCAGGTATCCCGACTCCCGAACCGGGCGACCTTGTGACCGACGGCGAATGCATGGGCATCCGTTTCCGGCGAATAGAAGGCAAACGCTCCTACTCACGCGCTTGCGGCGATGAACCCGAACGGACGGAAGAATATGCACGCGAGTTTGCACAACTCTGCAAGAAACTGCACAACACGCATTTGGATACCACCCGGTTCGAGAACGTCAAAGACCGTCTCTACCAAATGCTGGCGGAAAACCCGTTCTTCACCGACGACGAGAAACGCAAACTCCATGACTTCATAGCCGCTGCACCGGACACGGACACCGCCATCCACGGCGACCTGCAGTTCTCCAACGGCATATTCGTCGAGCACGACGGAGTGCGGACGCCGTATTTCATCGACCTGGGCGACTTCTGCTACGGCTACTATATGTTCGACATTGGCATGGTCTATCTGTGCTGCAAACTGAACGGAGAAGAGTGGACACAGGAGCAATATCACATGTCCAACGCCACCGCAGCTCGCTTCTGGGACGCCTTTGCACGCGAGTATTTCGGCGAAGATGCCGACCTGGAGGAGATAGAACGGCAAGTGCTGCCCTATGCCGGACTGAAAGTGCTTATCATCGAGCGCGACACCCATTTCCGTCTCCCGGAGTTCCACGCAGTACTTGAGAAGACAATACTAAAATAATTTTCCATTTTCCATTTTCCATTTGAATCTATGGCCAACAAATTTATCGATTCCGATTTGCTCGACAGAGCTATCATTTTCGCTGTCCGGGCACACCACAACACGGAGCGCCGCGGCAAAGGCTTTCCCTATATCGTTCATCCGATGGAAGCGGTGGAGATTGTTGCTACCATGACGTCCGACCAGGAACTGCTGGCGGCTGCCGCACTCCACGACACGGTCGAAGATACCGATGTTACCGTCCGGCAACTCCGCGAAGAGTTCGGAGACCGCATAGCCGACCTCGTGCACGCAGAGAGCGACCAATTCACCGAAGGTGTTTCCGAAGAAGACAGCTGGCATGATCGGAAGCAGGCGGCTATCGACCGTCTCGCGGCTGCGTCCCATGATGCGAAAATCGTAGCTATGGGCGACAAGCTGAGCAACATGCGAGCCATCTGGCGCGACTACCAGCTTCGCGGCGACGAGTTGTGGAATATCTTCCATGTCCGGGACAAAGCCTCACACGAATGGCATTACCGCGGCCTTGCCGCCTCCCTTTCGGAACTTGCCGACACCTTCGCCTACCAGGAGTTCCTCCGCCTCATAGACGACGTATTCCCTCATCGGGAAATGGACAATGGATAATGGACAAATTTGAAATTTGAAATTTGAATATTCTCTTTGATAATATACTTAATGCCCGCGACCTCGGAGGCATCATCGGAGCCGGAGGACATCCCATCCGTCCCCATCGGCTATTGCGCACAGCCCATCTCCACGACGCTTCGGATGCCGACGTGGAGAGGCTGCGCAGCGAATATAACCTCTGCCGGATTTTCGATTTCCGCTCGTTGGGAGAATCGGAGGCAGTGCCGGATCGCGAGATTCCCGGCGCACAACATCACCTGCTGCCTACCATTGACATGCGTGCCGAGCAGGACACCGGCAAACCGATTCCCGAAGAGGCTTTCCTCGAACTCGACCGGCATATCGTCAATTATTCTTTCTATCCCGAGGTGCAGCAGATGGCGGCAAACATGTATCCGTCGCTCATTCGTTCCGAGTTCTCGCAACTACAGTATGCCGCTTTTCTGCGCTTGATCATCGAGGCACCGGAGGACGGCGGAATCCTATGGCATTGTGCCCAGGGCAAGGATCGTACCGGCTGGGGAGCCGCTTTTCTGATGTTCGCTCTCGGCGTGGATCGCGAAACGGTCATTGCCGATTTCGACCGCAGCAACGAAGCCTACCTGCCACTTGTCAACCGGCTGAATGCCGACATTCTCTCGCGCGGCGGAGGAGAAAACGAGATGGCTGTCATTCAGGCATTTATGGGTGTGTCAACGCCGAATTTCATTTCCACGCTCGCTCTCATCGACCGCGAGTACGGAGGCATGACGAACTACTTGCACGACATCCTCTGCCTCTCCCGCGACGACCTCCACTTGCTCCGCAGCCGCTTCCTCTCCTAATCGCCTTTCTCCCCCTTTGAGAGGGGGTCGCCCGCCTTCCCATCACGTGACCATCTTCCAATCACATCCCGATCAAGAGCCGGTCACTAATAGTGATCAGTTTGTTAGTCGGCCTTCTCTTCGTCCATTTTCCCGGCATTTAATGCCGGTAGACATTCATTATTCATTAATCATTATTCAGGTGCGAGTAACTGCCATATACAATCAAAGGAATCCATAATGTTTAAAAATTTTTGCCAGCCCGCCCGCCTGCCTTGTGTAGTAAGGGGATTATAGAGGATATAATAATTGGCAGGCTGGCTGGCTTTTTTCTTTTTTTAATTTTCTTTTGCTTCTTTTCTTTTATTAGCTTTCTTTTTTCGTGCAAAGCACTCGAACGATCTGCTAACACCGTATGCTTTGTC